>JAUXNL010000046.1 GCA_030684415.1 Moraxellaceae bacterium
GGGCCTCTCTCTCGAGAGCGGCGCATTCTACAGCCTCTCACTCTCATGTCAACCGCTTTATTTCATATTCGACACATCGAACATTTCGTAAAGCCATCGACATCACCTAACCATTTGATATGAAAGAGCTTTTCAGCTTTCTTGCACGTCATCGCTTCGGTGTGGGGCGCATTATAGGCAGCGCCGGAAGGGAGTCAAACGCTTTCTCGACATTCCTGTTCAAGCGTTGCTTTTTTGCTCGAACCGCCTGTTTTTCGCCTATTTTTCGAGCGTTACGCGAGCAATTGCCTTCTTCCCGGCCTGAATGACATGGGTTGTTCCCGCCTGCATACGAAAACCGTCAGGCGCGGGCTGGCCATCTACAAAGACGCCGCCCCGTTGGATGACATCTTTGGCGGCAGCAGAGTTCTTCGCCAGTCCGGCACGATTCAGAACCGCCGCCAGAGGGAGATCAGGCTGTCCTTCGGACGAAAAACAGACCTCAGGCACGTCTTCAGGTATTTCTCCGCGCCCCAGTACATTACCAGCAGCCTTGTGTGCCGAGGCTGCCGCCTCGGCTCCATGGAACCGGGTGATGATTTCCTCCGCCAGCCGCTTCTTGATGTCTTGAGGGTTACATCCCGCATCGACCTCACGACGGAATCCATCAACTTCTTCCAAGGGACGGAAGCTGAGCAGCTCGAAGTACCGCCAGATCAAAACATCCGGCATGGACAGGAGCTTTTGGTACATCTCGCCGGGGGCGTCACTGACACCTATATAGTTGCCTAAGGACTTCGACATCTTTTGTACGCCATCCAGACCTTCAAGGATGGGCATGGTCAGGATGACCTGAGGCTTCTGGTCGAAGCGACCCTGCAGAGTACGCCCCATTAGCAGGTTGAACTTCTGGTCCGTACCGCCCAGCTCGACATCTGCCTCCAGCGCCACCGAGTCGTAGCCCTGAATCAATGGGTAGAGAAACTCGTGGATAGCAATGGGTTGCTGGCTCTGGAAGCGCTTGGTGAAGTCATCTCGCTCCATCATGCGCGTAACCGTGTATTGGGACGCCAGTGCAATCAAGTCAGCAGCCGACTTTTGCCCCATCCATTCGGAGTTGAAGACCACGCGAGTGCGGTCTCGGTCAAGAATCTTGAAGACCTGCTCTTCATAGGACTTTGCATTTTCCAGCACCTGCTCGCGTGTCAGCGGCTTACGGGTGACATTCTTGCCGGTGGGGTCGCCGATCATGCCGGTGAAGTCGCCGATCAGGAACATGACTTCGTGACCCAGCTCCTGAAACGTCCGCAGCTTGTTGATCAGCACGGTATGACCAAGGTGCAGGTCGGGCGCCGTGGGGTCAAAGCCCGCCTTGATACGCAGGGGCCGGCCTTCGCGCAGGCGGGCCAACAGTTCGTCTTCCTGGATCAGTTCGTCGCATCCGCGCTTGATCAGCGCAAGCTGTTGTTCCGGCGTCATCATGGGCATCTGGCTTGCAAATCGTGGAAAGGCGCGGATTCTAGCACCACCGCCCGGAGGCTTGCGCTACCCTAGCGGGCGTTGCAAGGAGAGGCGCATGAGTGAGCTTTATATAGGTCTGATGTCGGGCACCAGTCTGGATGCCATCGATGCCGTGCTGGTCGACTTTGCCGATGGCATACGACTGGCCGGCACATTTTCGATGCCACTGCAGAGCGCCCTCCGTCAGCGCATCAGCGTGCTCTGCTGCAGCGGCACAGACGAAATCGAACAGATGGGCCGGCTTGACCGCGAGCTCGGAGAAGCCTTTGCAGAGGCCGCGCTTGGTGTACTCGCGAGCAGCGAGCGCCAGCCCCACGAAGTCAAAGCGATTGGCAGCCATGGCCAGACCATCCGCCATCGCCCGCAAGGCGCTCACGCTTTTACCCTGCAAATCGGCGATCCCAACACTATTGCCGAACGCTGCGGCATCAATGTCGTTGCGGACTTTCGCCGGCGCGATATCGCGGCAGGGGGCCAGGGCGCCCCGCTCGTGCCCGCGTTTCATGCCGGTATATTCAGCCACGCGAGCAGGCATCGGATCGTGCTGAATCTTGGCGGCATCGCCAATATCACCCTGCTTCCGGCCGGGCATCCGGAGGCCGTGTCCGGTTTTGATACCGGACCGGCCAATCTTCTCATGGACGCGTGGAGCATGACCTGCCGTGGGCGAGCGTATGACGCAGACGGCGAATGGGCCGCCAGCGGCGATATCAACAAGCCTTTACTGGAAAAGCTGCTGGCGCATCCATTCTTCAGTCAGCCCGCCCCCAAAAGCAGTGGCCGGGAAGACTTCAATCCGGCATGGCTGGAGCAGCAACTGGCCTCACTGGGGGCACGGCCATCCCCCGAGGACATACAGGCAACCCTGCTCGAACTGACGGCACGCAGTGTCGCGGACGCCATTCTTGGACTCAGTCTTGACCATGGCGATTTGCTGCTCTGTGGTGGGGGCGCTCACAACTCAGCTCTGTGGCACCGGCTTGCCGAGCTTCTGCCGCAATGGAGCCTGGCGAGCACCGCCGACCATGGCCTTGCCCCCGACTGGGTAGAGGCAACGGCCTTTGCCTGGCTGGCCCGGCAAACCGTGAAGCAGTTGCCTGGCAACATACCTGCTGTCACGGGCGCTCGCGGCCCCCGTGTCCTGGGCTGCATCTATCCGGCCTGAGCCTTGGGGAGAGCCCGGAACCGTTCGGGCAGAGCCCTGTCGAAGCTCTTGATCCTGGTGAGCATGCCCTTCGATGACCAACGGAAATCCCTGTGGCACCGGGCAAGAGCAAACGAGGTTACTCGGGATCTTCCTGGGCGTTGCCCAAACGAAAAGGCCGGCATACGTTGCCGGCCTTTGCATGAACGCAGAAGGTCAAACCGAGAATGAGGATCCGCAGCCACAGGTGCTGCTGGCATTCGGGTTGTTGATTACAAAGCGCGACCCTTCAAGCCCCTCCTTATAGTCAACCTCGGAGCCCGTCAGGTACTGGATGCTCATGGGGTCGACCACCATGGTCACATCACCATTGCTGAACAGGGAGTCGCCTTCATTGACGGCGTCATCGAAGGTGAAGCCGTAGGAAAAGCCGGAGCAGCCACCTCCCGTGATGTACACGCGGAGCTTGAGACCGGGATTGCCCTCGCCATCGCGCAGCTTTTGCACCTTGGCAGCAGCGGAGTCAGTCAGGCGCATGGCCTGGACCATGTCGTTCATGGAGTTCACCGGAAGACGGACATCAGGACTGTCGGGCCGTGATTATCGTAAAGTCCGACTAATATAGTCAACCTTTCACTGTGCCGATGGGTCGTCCGCAACGGGTGCCGGCTTGTGCTCGATACGGGCCACGGGCTTGTCGCTGTGCAGCAGGCCGCCATTGACCTGCGCGCCCATGATCATCTCCATGGTCTTGTAGTGCACATTGCCGTTCACATGCGCCTTGGCGGCCAACTCGATATGTTCACTGGCATAGACATTACCGTTGACCATGCCGTTGATGACGACATGCGGCACACGGATCTCACCCGTGACCTCACCATGCACATGCACCGAACCCTCATCCGACAGGATATTGCCGGTCACGCGGCCCTCGACGTGCAATCCGCCGGCAAACACGATGTCGCCCACCACTTCGGTGTTGCGCGCGACATAGCTGTGATCCTTGTAGTTGTTGCCTTTATAAGCACTGGTCGGTTTTTTTCTGCCCAGCATGGCCGGTCCCCTCAAAAATGTTGTGACGCAGTACGGCTGACCGCTATCCGTCAGCCTTTGCTCTGCAATTCCCATTTAAAGCTTTTCTGTATGCGCTGGCCTTTGGCTGAGACCAGCACGATATCAACACGCTCAGGCTGCATACCGGCTGGCAAGTCCCACTCGCCGGTCATGCTCTGGAAATACTGGAACGCAAAACGGTTGTCGCCAATCGGAAGCGTCACCGTGCGCCCGCCTCCGACAAGGCGTGCCTCGACACTGCCGCTGACTTCTGCCGTCGTATTGCTGACATGCGTGAGCAGCAAACGGTAATGCACGCGGGCCGCCGACGCCGATGGCTGCACGATAAAGCGCTCAACCGTGAGTCCTTGGGGCACGCCTTTCGGTGAGAGCAGCCGTTTATAAAACGCAATCTGCTCTTCGAGCATCGAGACATTCTGCAGCAAGTTCTTGTTGTCCTGCCGCAGTTGCTCAGTCGCCGCCAGCATGATTTCTCGATCATGCATGGCCACGGCACTTTCCGTGCGCATGGCCTGCGATTTTTCCGCATACAGCCTGACGGTCTGGCGCAGCCGCTGCACTTCTTGCGGCGTAGCGCCGGCAATTTTGATGCCGTAGCGCGAGCCCGCATAAAAGCCGCCAAAACCGACCGCAATCACCAGTATGAAACCGCCAATGCCGAGCGAAAGATTGCGAAAGGGCCGGTAGGGCACCAGCACCAGCTTTTGCAATGTTTCGCGCTCACGACGGAACATCCGCAATCCTCAGGGCAGCAGCGCGATCTGGGTAAGACCTGCCGTTTCCGGCAGACCACACATGAGATTCATGTTCTGGACGGCCTGACCTGCCGCGCCTTTGACCAGATTGTCGATGACAGAAAGCACGACCACCGTATCGCCACCCTGTGGCCGGTAAATCGCGATGCGACAGGTATTGGCACCCTTCACGCTGCGAGTCTCCGGCGTCGAGCCCGGCGGCATCACATCAACAAAGGGCTCACCTGCATACGTGCTTTCGTACAGCGCCTGCAGATCACCCGCATCTTTCACCAGCGTGCCGTACAGCGTGGCATGAATGCCGCGAATCATCGGCAGCAAATGCGGCACGAAAGTGAGGCCAATTTTTTCTGGCGTCATGCCCGCAAGGCCTTGGGCAATTTCCGGCAAATGCCGGTGACCATTGACACCATACGCTTTGAACGACTCGCCGGCTTCCGCAAAAAGCGTATGCACTTCCGCCTTGCGCCCGGCGCCGGAAACACCGGACTTGGCATCAGCCACCAACCGTGCGGTATCAATAAGTCCGGCCTTGAGCAGGGGGAGAAATCCCAACTGTACGGCCGTGGGATAACAACCGGGATTGCCAATCACCCGTGCGGTTCTGATCGCCTCACGATTCACCTCAGGCAAACCGTAAACCGACTCTTCCAGCACCTCAGGGCAACTGTGTGGCATGCCGTACCACTTCTCGAAGGCCGCCAGATCCTTGAGGCGGAAATCCGCCCCCAGATCAATCACCTTCACGCCGCGCGCAATCAGCTCGGGGGTCTGCTTCATGGCCACGCCATGGGGGGTAGCAAAAAACACCACATCACAAGCCCCCAGCACATCCAGCGATGGCTCGCTGAACGCAAGATCGACCCGGCCACGCAGGCTGGGGAACATCTGGGCAACCTTCATGCCTGCTTCAGTACGCGAGGTAATGGCCGCCAGATCAACATCCGGGTGTTGCGCCAGAAGGCGCAGAAGCTCGACGCCGGTATAGCCGGTACCACCGACAATGCCGACCTTGATGCGGGGCTTGTTCACAACATCACCTGCAGGGGGAGGCCTTTGAAGAGGCCGGGATTATCAGTCAGCACGCGCAGAGGGGCAAATTACCTTCTTATGTAGCAATGTAATGCAAGGCTTTGGCAGACTTGCGAAATCTGTCACAGGAGAATACGCCCATGCTCTGGCTCAAGGCCCTGCACCTGATTGCGGTGGTGTGCTGGTTTGCCGGCCTGTTCTACCTGCCGCGCCTTTTCGTCTATCACGCCGCCACAGAAGACACGCCAGGCCGCGAACGCTTCAAGATCATGGAACGCAAGCTGTATCGCGGCATCATGTGGCCCTCGTTGGTGCTGACGGTCGTGCTCGGGGGATGGATGCTGGGTCTGAACTGGGATTACTACCGGACGCAGGGCTGGATGCATGCCAAGCTCGCGCTGGTCGTATTGCTGGTGATCTACCATCTGCTCTGCGGCCGCTATCTGCAGGCTTTCGCGGCGGACCGCAACACGAAAACTCATGTTTTTTTCCGAATTTTCAACGAGTTGCCCGTGTTCGCACTGGTCGCCATCGTGATTCTGGTGATTGTGCGGCCGTTCTGACACGAGCGTCCGACCGACGAAGAGAGAACCCCATGCGCCCTGTCGTGCTGTGCTTTTCCGGGCTGGACCCCTCAGGTGGCGCCGGCCTGCAAGCCGACATCGAAGCCATTGCCGCCCTGGGCGGCCATGCCGCCGTGATCTGCACCGCGCTGACCGTGCAGGATTCGCAGCGGGTCTACGGGTTTGAGGCCGTCTCCGCTGATCTCATCCGCCGCCAGGCGGAGGCCGTGCTCGCCGACCTTCCGGTGGCGGCCATCAAGCTCGGCATGCTGGGCTCCGGGGCGATCGCTGATGTGATTGGCGCGTTGCTGGAGTTGCACCCACAGATTCCGGTCGTGCTTGATCCGGTGTTGGCGGCCAACTCAGGCGGCTCGCTGGCGAGTGATGATCTCGCCCAGGGCCTTTTCCGCCTTTTCCCGCAGGCGACCGTGATAACGCCTAATTCGGTTGAGGCCCGCCGGCTGGCGGAAACTGCCAGCCTGCATGACAGCATTACGGCGCTGCAGGCGCGCGGCGCCCGGCACATCCTGCTCAAAGGGGGCCATGAGGCCGGCGACCGTATCCTCAACCGGCTTTACGGCCCTGACGGACTGATGGCCGAGAGCCTGACGCCCCGTTTGACGGGTGAGTTTCATGGCTCTGGCTGCACACTGGCCTCAGCGCTGGCAGCAGGGCTCGCGGCCGGACTGCCACTGACAGAAGCAGTGAAGGAGGCGGAAGCCTTTGTTGCGCAAGCGCTCGCGCGCGCTGACCGTCCGCGCACGCAGGGCCAGTTCCTGCCCGTGCGGATAACGTCCGAGGGCCGCACTGAAGCAGGTTTCTGCGCCGCCACAGTCCCTACAGGCAAGAAAGCCCCTACAGGCGCAGAAACCCCGACATGAAAGGACTCTATGCCGTGACCGATAGCGTCCTGCTCGCCGACCGCCTGCTGCCTTCCGTGCGTGCGGCACTTTCGGGTGGCGCCATGGTCGTGCAGTACCGCGATAAATCCGGCAGTGCGGTCAAGCGCCGCGCAGAGGCCGAGTCCTTGCTCGCGCTCTGCCGCGAATTCAGACGTCCGCTGCTGATCAATGATGATGTTGAGCTGGCCCTGGCGATTGGAGCCGATGGCGTGCATCTTGGCCGAGGCGACGGTTCACTGCGGCGCGCGCGCGAGCGTCTGGGCAACAGCGCCATCATCGGTGCGACCTGCCACGACTCCCTCAGCTATGCCGAGGAGGCCGTTGCGAGCGGCGCCAGCTATCTCGCCTTCGGCGCCATCCATGCATCCACCACCAAACCGGGCGCCGCCACAGCAAGCCTGACAACACTGTATGAGGCTCGCCGCTATGGCCTGCCCGTAGTGGCGATAGGCGGAATTAGCACCGATAATGCCGCGCCTGTCATCGCCGCCGGCGCAGACTGCGTGGCAGTCGTCAGCGGACTCTGGCAGGCGGCCGACATCGCGGCATGTGCGCGAGAATTTTCCCGGCTTTTTTGCGCGTGAGCGCTGTTGTTGCCTGAGTATCGGATTGCCTGCACCTGAAGCCCGTCGCGCCAACCAGCGTCGCCGTGGCAACGTCTGATCAACCCCAGCATGCGGATGCCTTCCGCGCTTACCTGACCTTACCGAGTTTTGACATGAGCCGATCCGATGAGCTGTTCACCGCCGCCTGCCGCCATATTCCGGGCGGTGTGAACTCGCCCGTGCGCGCGTTTCGAGGCGTTGGCGGGACGCCCGTATTTTTCGCACGCGCCAACGGCGCCTACCTCTTTGACGCAGACGGCCGTGAATACATCGACTATGTAGGCTCCTGGGGCCCCGCCATCCTCGGTCATGCCCACCCGGACGTGATTCGCGAAGTACAAGAAGCTGCCGTCAACGGCCTCACCTTCGGCGCGCCCACCGAGCTGGAAATCACCATGGCCGACAAAGTTTGCGAGCTCCTGCCGTCAATGGACATGGTGCGCATGGTGAGCTCGGGCACCGAAGCCACCATGAGCGCGATCCGCCTTGCTCGTGGCTACACCGGGCGCGACGTGCTGGTGAAATTCGAAGGCTGCTACCACGGCCACGCCGACTCGCTGCTGGTCAAGGCCGGCTCCGGCGCACTGACCCTGGGGGTGCCCAGTTCAGCCGGCGTGCCGGAAAGTCTGGCGCAGCACACGATCACACTGGAGTTCAACAACTTAGAGCAGACGGAAGATTTTTTCCGTACCCGCGGCGAAGAAGTGGCCTGCATCATCGTTGAGCCGGTGGCAGGCAATATGAACTGCATTCCACCCGCCCCGGGATTTCTGGAGGGCTTGCGCGCGCTCTGCGACACCTATGGCGCCGTGCTGATTTTTGATGAAGTCATGACGGGTTTTCGTGTTGCGCTCGGTGGTGCACAGGCACATTACGGCGTGAGGCCTGACCTCACCACCCTCGGAAAAGTCATCGGTGGTGGCATGCCTGTCGGTGCGTTTGGTGGCCGGCGCGAGATCATGGAAAAAATCGCACCCTTAGGCCCGGTCTATCAGGCCGGCACGCTCTCCGGCAATCCGATTGCCATGCGCGCCGGCCTGAAAACGCTTGAGCTGATTTCCGCACCAGGATTTTTCAGCGCACTGAGCGCAAAAACCGCCTCACTTTGCGCCGCACTGGAAAAAGCCGCCAGCGACAATGGCGTGGCCCTGACCACCAATCAAGTCGGCGGCATGTTCGGCCTGTTCTTTACCGACAAAAAAGTCAGCCGTTATAGCGACGCCACCGCCTGCGACGTGGACGCCTTCAAGCATTTCTTCCACGCCATGCTTGATGAGGGGGTCTATCTTGCGCCCTCCGCATTCGAGGCCGGCTTTGTTTCCGCTGCCCACAGCGACGCTGATATCGCCGCCACGGCAGCTGCCGCCTCTCGCGCTCTGCGCAAAGGCTGACGACACATGCACGCAGACGACAGCCTGCCGACACGCCGCTGGCGCCTGACGCCAGCGCGTGCTGTCGTGCTGTCTGTACTGCTGCACTTTGTCGTCGTGATCGGCAGTGAAATCACCCTGCCGGATCTCTACACACCACCCGATGAAATCCTGTCACGCCAGCAACCGGAAACCGTTCAGCGTGTACGATTGAGTGTGGCGCCCAAGCCAAAAGCCGAGATTGCCGGTCCGCGCTTCATCGCCGCTCCCAAGCCTGAAGTCGTCGAGAAAAAAGCAGACAACCCCACGCCAGAAACCGGGGCCGAAGGCAGCGGTGGTGAAGCGGCAGAGCTGCAGGACATCGCACCCGAGGCGGGCGAGTCGGCCAGCACGGGGAGCGACGAGAGTGGCAGTCCGGCAGGCGCTCCGCTTCCTCCTGATCCTGAGCCGGCCCCTGCCTTCCCGGTGCAGTTGCGGGCCGAACTCGAATTGCGCTTCAACGGCTTCACCGCGATCGCCACTCAAGAGTGGGTCATGGAAGGCCACCGCTATGCCATCACGGTCAGCGGCTCGAAATTCGGCTTCAAAGCGCGTTTGCAAAGTGAAGGCGGCATCAGCAGTGACGGCGGACTGGAACCCGAACGCTACTCACTCAGCATCAATGACCGTGTCCGGAATTTCGCGGAATACCGCAACGGCGTACTGACCCACGGCAAGCCAGACAACATCCGCACGACCGCCGTGGCCAGTGCGCCGCAAGACATGACCAGTCTGCCATTTCATGTCGCCGTTACCTTCACCGGCAAACCACAAACACTGATGGTTACCACCGGCAACAGCGTGTACGAGGTGCGTCTGGTGCTCGACGCCGAAGAAACCATCAAGCTCCCGGCCGGCACCTTCCGCACCCTGCATTTGCGTGGCGAGCGCTTTAATCCTACGGACGGCACATTGCTGGCGGGCTATGAAGTGTGGCTGGCACCTGACTATCTGAACTATCCCGTGAAGTTCATTGGCCGCACCGGCAAAGGTGACACGGTGGAATACCGTGTGCGCCATCTTGAGCTTGAAGGCAAAACCGTTCTGGGCGAAAGCACCAAAGGACTGGCTCTGCCCGATGACGACGACATTCCGGAATGGCTGCGCCAGCGCAGCGAATACGCCCCCGGCACAAGCGCACCGGCTGCGCCTGCAGCTCCTGCCGCCCCCTGATTT
>JAUXNL010000363.1 GCA_030684415.1 Moraxellaceae bacterium
CTTGACGAAAAAGGACTGGCCCGTGCCGTCATAGGTGTATGCCACCTCGTCCTGACAGCTCGAGGGGGCACCCACGATCTCGACGCCAGCGGCATCCACCTCTGTACGGCATTTTTGCAATCCCGCCAGTTGACTACCATCGAGTGCAGCACCGTTCCCCGACACAGCGGAATACCGGAGCCTCAAAACATTCGCCGGTAAATCTGATTGAGACGCTACGGCCGTAAAGCTGGAGATTTTCTTAAGCCGCCTATTCAGGGAATGTGATAAATCCCCAATATAGTATTTTCGAATGTCAGGGCGCGTCTCATATTCAAACAGAACTTTCGACACATAATTCGCAACGGCACCATAGGCAATGCTTTTAAGATAGGCCACTCGGTCAGCCGAAGAGGGCATTTCCCAGACATAGCTGGCGAAATCGCCAGTGCGACGATTTTCTAACCTCGACAGCTTGAACTCACCACACGTTGCGCCAGCGGCACTGGTCAGTGCCACAACACAAGCATCGGCATGGGAACCGTCATAATTGCCGTAATACCCGGTGAGGCCATCTTTGTAATCAACACGAATACCCTGCAGACCATTGACGCGTTGAATGCGCGCAAAACGATCTATTTCAAGCGTGGTGTCTGCCGTGAACTGATGATACGCCGCATCCGCCGCACTGCCACTGAGCCCGGGAGTGGGCGTTAGTATCCGGTTTCCATCCAGACAAAGCCGGTCAGACAACGAGTAATCCACTCTTGCCTGATGCCCGTCTTGTGCAATCGTCTTGGCACAACGCGTCACTGACGAAAGGCCCGACAAACGCCAGCCATGCCCAATCAGACCATTAGGCCCATCATTTTCGTATGAAAGGGATAGTTGGGGAGAAAATCCGTCAATTCCAGGGGGAAGATCGACAGGCACACTGTGAAAAAGTCTGCCAGATGGCACCGCATCAACCGTGAAGTCCGTGAATTTTCCCGGTACCGAAGCGTTGCTTGTATTTGCGAATGCCATAAAAAGGCAGACAGCCCACGTGACTTGCGTGAGTTTCAGCATCTTGAACTCCTTGTATCGGGCCTATTTCGTTTTTTGACGGCCCATTCCTGATCGCGCTGACCCTAGCCCATGTCAATGCAGGTTTTCAATAGATTTATTCTGAGATTGCCATTTCGGGCTGCATCAGCAAATCACGACACCAACTGGCCACTCCCGCATAGGACAGCGGTAAATGTAAATGCAGCTCCATCGTGGGATATCTTTTCGCCCCAATGTTTTTACCTTGCAACCCACCGCGCGCTCACGGTCTTGCACCGGTTTTTTCCCGAGTGCTCATGGCTTTGTTGAGCACGGCATCCAACGCCGGCTGCTTGCGATTGTGCCGGTCCACCACGGGGTCTGACCAACTGCCAGTGATGCGGTAATGCAGCAGCGTGGCCTTGTCGAGCTGCTTGCGGAACGCCACTTCAGCGGCCGCCACGGCGCCTCCCACCAAGGGGCCGCCCACTACCGCCGCCGCCAGTGGCACGGCACTGCTAACCGGCACGCTGACCGCAAACTCCTGGTCCAGTTGCTGCCGGGCCAGATCGAGCCGGCCGAGACCGGCGGCTGACAATGACGGGCCACGCAACAGGAACGAAGCCGCCGGCATCACGCCGCTCTCCACCTCGCCCGCCAGCGTGACGGCATCGAACGAGAGGCCGCGCTGCAACACGTCGGAGAAGTCGCCTTTGAGGCGGCGCCGGATATTGTCGAGATCAATCAGGCCGAATACGCGGCTGGCGCTGGTGGCGGCGTTCACGTTGAGCAGGCGCCCGTCTTCTACGCGCAGATCCAGACGGCCATCAAGCCCGGCGAGGGCAAATGCCTCCGGGCCACCCGGCCAGCCCAGACTGAAGTCGGCCCGCGCACTCGGGCTTTGCAGGCTGGGGGCGTAACCCAGCCCCTGCAGGAGGGCTCCCACATTGTTGCTGTGCGCTACGCCCTGCAAGCGCGTGCTGCTGGCACCTCGCCATTGCCAGTCCAGACGCCCGTCAAAACGCGCGGCGGCAGCCTGCACTTGCAGGCCATCTACCCGGAGCCCGGTGGGTTGGGGCAGCAAACGTCCCTGCACACTGAGCGGCCCGACACCGGCGCGGCCGATGAGTTGCAGGTTCTCGATCCCGAACTGCACGGCGCGGCCGCTCCAGCCGGTCTCCACGTTCGTGGCCGCCTGTGTAGCGGCATGACTTGCGGCGGACTGACCCACAGAGGAGACGCTCGCGCCCGGCGCTCCTGCCAACGGCCAGCGTAGCCGGGCCAGGTTGACCTGCATGTCACGCCCTTCGGTCAGGGGCAAGGTGGCGGCCCCCTCAAGCTCTGGCGTGGTCAGTGTCAAACGCCATTGTCCGGGCTCCTGATAAAGCCCCAGCGTCGCATCGGCAAAGCGCCAGCCGCGCACCAGCAACTCCTTGCTGTCCAGTTCCAGGCGCTGCAAAGAGGGCAGCGCGCTGGTAGCGCCTTTTACAGGCGTAGAGGGCGAACTGATGACCTTGTCGATCCAGGGCTGCCATTCGGCCACCTCCAGGCGCGTCAACTGACCCTCCACCTGTAAGCCCCCGTCCGCCTCGGGAGCCGCCGGCGCATCGCCACTGCCCAGCCGCAAACGCCCGCGGCGCAGGCGGCCATCCTGCCAGACCAGCCCCGCCGCCAAGCGCCGGCCCAGTTGCAGGCGCGCCATCTGCTCGCCAGAACCGAGGGCAGACTGGTAGCGCAGTGGCAACACCTCAGCAGCCGTCTTGGCAAAAGGCGCCGGCAATTGGATACGCAGGCCCTCCAGTCCGGACAACAGATTCAGCTCGGCAGGCTCGCTACCGGCGGGCAGACGAATGCGGGCCTGGTAGGCGGCCTCGCCCTGCACGGCCTCCCACAACGGCGATGCCCCCAGCCAGTCGCGCAACGCCGGCACACTGGCTCGGCCGGCAAGGCCGACATTCACGGCCAACAGTTCACCACGCCGCATCTCGCTGCCCAGTTGGGCTTTGACCGGCGCCCCCAGCATGACCGCCTGCAAGACGGGCGCCGTCAGACCCTGTGCCGTGGTGTAGCGCACCTCACCACGCAAGCCACTCACCTCAAGGCCTTCGCGCCGCACGGTCAATTGGTTGTCGTGCAGACTGGCCGCAACCGTCACCTCAGTCTCGGCGTTGAGCCGTGGCGAAAGCGGGATATCGAGCGCCAGCCGGCCCTGCAATGGCCCGTTGAGTGACAAGGCCGAGGCCACACCGGCGGTATGGGTCTTGAGCGGACTTTCACTCAGCAGACGCAGCAGGTCCGGTCCGGTGCTGCTCACCTGTCCGGCCACCTGAAGGCGCGCATTTTTCAAATCGGGAATGCTGGCCACGAGGGCCGTGGCCCGAGTGCCATCGTAGAGCAGGGCCTGCTGACCGGTGATCGCCAGACTCGAACCGTCGATGGTCACCTCCGCATCCAGCTGGCGCAGGGCGGGCCAGCCCGGCTGGTAATCCAGCTCGCCGTTGCGCAAGGCAAACTGCATCAGCATCCGGTGCCGCTCGCCGCCCGGCTGATCGTGCAAAGGGCCGGCATACAGAAAATCGCCACGGGTGACCGTGCCGCCCACTATCGCCGCCCGCAGCCAGTCCAGGGTGTGATCGCCTGCCGGCCCCCAGGGTACATAGCGCCAGGTACTGGCGGCGCGGGCGTTTTGCAGCCGGGCCAGCAGCGACAAACGTGCCTCCGCCGGCCGACCCGCCGGTAGTTCGAGCGCCAGCACCGCCTGGCCAGTGGCATCGGCGTTGCGCACGCTTAACGGGCCACTGCGCAGCGTCCAGCCACTGGCATCACGGTCGAGCCGCAGCACGCCTGCCAGCCGCTCCACCGCCACCGGCTCACGGAACACCTGTGGCAAATCAACCACGGCCTGCGTGCTGTCGAGACCGAGCACAGCGGTGTCCGGACGCCAGTGCAGCCAGCCGGAAAGGCCTCGGGCGCCGGGCCACTGCGCTGTTGCGGCAAGCCCCAGCCGGCTGGCCCGCAGTGCCAGCGCTGTCGGCGCCCAATGGTCATCGTCGCGGCGTTCAAGCTGCAGGCCGAGGGCCTCGATCCGGCCTTGGGGGGCGGCCTGCAGCAGCCAGTTGCCCAAGGCGGGTGGCAGCGGCAAACGACCGGCCAAGCGCGCGGCACCGGCCACATCGGCGGCCGCCAGCGTCAGTGCCAGACGATCAGACTGCTGCACCAGCGTCAGTGCCGGCACTGGCCACGCCGTCTCGTCGACCTTCGCCTGCAAACCCTGCAGCGAGAGCGTCCAGCCAGTGGGCTGACGCTGCCAACTGGCCTCGCCACTGAGCGCGCGTAAAAGGATATCGCCATGAGCACTCGTGTTCAGAGCCGCCGTGCGCAAGCGCGGCTGCGCCTGCAAGGACTGCAACTGACCTTGCACAAAGTGCAGCCAGAACTCGCCACCGCCCGTGACCGAGGCCAGCTTCACTCCGCCCGCCGCCCCCGCCGGCAACCACTCATCCAGCACCAATGCGGGCAGTTTGAGCCAGACATCCAGCGCGCCCTGACGCCAGTCCAGCGGACTGCCCAACAGTTCGAGCCGCAACGCCAAGGGCTCTGCCACGGCCGGCAAGACAACCGATCCCGCCAACTGGTGCCGACGGCCCTCGTTCCGGTTCAGCAGGCTGACATGCGTGAGCACGAGCGCGGGACGCCCGTGCAGCGCCAGACCGATGCGGCTGTCTTCCACCGACAGCAATGGTTGGCGCAACACCAGCTCCAGCACACGCCGTGCGGCCGCCGGATCGCTCTGACGCAGGGCCGCAAGCTCGCGCAGTTGCAGACGACCATCGTCGAGTTGATCAAGGTGCACATCGAGCCCACGCAGGCGCACATCGAGACGCGGCTCAAAGCGGCTCAGGCTCTGCCAGACCGCTGGCCGGACTTCAATCACCGGCAGGCGCAGCAGCGCAGGCCCCGTGGGCCGCGCCGGGTCGTGCACGCGCAGCCCCTGGAGCACAAACACTGGCCCCAATCCTTCCCAGCGACCACTGATGCCCTCAAGGCGCACCGGCACGCCGGCCGACACCGACAACCGCGCCTCGATACTCGCCTTGTAGTCGCTGACCAGCGGGACAAACTGACGGCCAAGCCCGACCCAGACGGCCATCAGCACCAACAGGCCCAAGCCCAGCGTCAGCAGCTGGTGCCAGACCCAGAGGGCCTGCAGGCGAAGGCGTTGCCAGGAGAATTTCACAAACGGAATCCGTCACACAAAAGCGGCTGGCGATGATAGCGCCGGCGCAAGCCTGCGCTGTCGCGCGACGGTGTCTGCGGCGGGCCGCTCACGGACCACTGCGTCAACAACCGCGCCACAGGACCGCACATCATCACAACAACACGATGTCGTATTGCTCCTGGGTGTACAGCGCCTCGACCGAAAACTTGATCGGCTTGCCAATGAACAGCTCAAGGTCCGCGACCCCAGCAGACTCTTCGCTCAGCAGGCGATCAATCACTTTCTGGTTGGCCACGACGCGATAGCCGTTGGCGGCGTCATAGGCACGCGCCTCGCGCAGGATTTCGCGAAAAATCTCGAAGCAGACCGTCTCGGCCGTTTTCACCGAACCACGGCCCTGACACGCAGGACAGCTCTCGCAGAGCAGCTGCTCCAGCGACTCACGCGTGCGCTTGCGCGTCATCTCCACCAGGCCAAGCTCGGAAACCTGAGTGATCTTGGTTTTGGCATGATCGCGCACGAGCATTTTTTCCAGGCTACGCAACACCTGCTGCCGGTGCTCCGGCTCTTCCATATCGATGAAATCGAGAATGATGATGCCACCGAGATTGCGCAGGCGAAGCTGGCGGGCAATGGCGTGGGTGGCTTCCAGATTGGTTTTGAACACGGTGTCTTCGAGCGTACGCGTGCCGACAAACGAACCCGTGTTCACGTCGACCGTGGTCATGGCTTCCGTCTGGTCGATGATGAGGTAGCCGCCAGACTTGAGCATGACCTTGCGCTGCAAGGACTTCTGCAGGTCGTCCTCGACATTGTAGAGATCAAACAGCGGACGCTCCCCCGGATAATGCTCCAGCCGGTTTTCCATTTCCGGCATGAACTCGCGCACAAACTCCTGCACCTTGGTGTAGGTTTCACGCGAGTCGATAAAGATTTTTTCGACGTCGGCATTCACCAGATCACGCAGGGTGCGCAAGTAAAGCGTGAGCTCCTCGTAAATCAGTGACGGTGTGGGGGCGGTCTGGCAACGGTCCTGTATCCAGCGCCAGAGCTTGACGAGAAACTGCATGTCGCGGCGCAGCTCATGCTCGCTCACCCCTTCTGCCACCGTGCGCACAATGAAGCCGCCCGATTCGGTCGCCGAGCTTTCTGCCTTGAGCTGGCGGATCAGGCTTTTGAGCCGTTCACGCTCACCCTCATCTTCAATACGCTGCGAAATACCGACATGCTCCCCACGTGGCATGTAGACGAGATACCGCGAAGGAATAGACAGATCCGTGGACAGCCGCGCCCCCTTGGTGCCGATCATGTCCTTCATGACCTGCACCACAATACTCTGGCCCTCGTGCAGCAGCTCGGAAATCAGCGGCGTGCGTTCACGCTCGCCGTCGGTCTTCGGCCAGACAATGTCGTTGGCGTGAATGAACGCCGTGCGCGACAAGCCGATTTCGACAAACGCCGCCTGCATGCCCGGCAGCACCCGCACCACCCGCCCTTTGTAAATATTACCGACCAGCCCACGCCGCGCCGTGCGCTCTACAAACAACTCCTGCAGCACCCCGTTCTCGACCTGCGCGACACGGCATTCCATGGGCGTGACATTGATCAGGATTTCTTCCGACATTTTTTATCCCAGCACTCGAATTCCGAAAAGTGAGAGCAGTGCCGCCGTTTCCGCCAGCGGCAGCCCCACGACATTGCTGTAGCTGCCCGTGATGCCCTGCACAAAAATGGCCCCCAGACCCTGGATGGCATAGCCGCCCGCTTTGTCGGCCGGCTCGCCCGAAGCCCAGTAAGCCTCCATTTCCGCTGGCGTAATGTCGCGAAAGCGTACCTGCGTTGTCACCACCCCTGTCTCGACACGCTGCGCAGAAGCCACTGTCACCCCCGTCAGGACGCGATGCTCGGCGCCTGACAGGCGCGTCCACATGGCTTGTGCTTCTTGCAATGACGCGGGCTTGCCCAGCACATCATTGCCGAGCGCGACGGTGGTGTCGGCCGCTATCACGACCGCCTCCGGACGCAGGACTAAGCCGGCCGCTGCTTTTTCCGCCGCCAACCGCCGGACATAGTCCTCCGGGGTTTCAGCCGCCCGGCGGGACTCGTCAATATCAAGACGCAGCACATCAAAATCGAGCCCCAATTGCAGCAGCAGTTCACGGCGGCGCGGGGAAGTGGAGGCAAGACAGATCGTGGGCATGCGGCTATCCGGCAGAGCAGGTCAGACCGGGAATAGTACCGGAGAAAAACCGGCGAGGGCGCTGGCCAAAAGGCCCGGGAGAGAAGAGGTAGAAGACCCTCGGGAGACACGACGCCAACATCTTGCCGAGCGCCCTTCTCACGTCAGGCACCGAGGAGTATCAGCCAGGACAAGGCAAGCAGGCGCGGTACTGCCGTTTGCTAGCGCCGGGTGAACCGGCGCAAGAACACCATGACCGTCGGCCACACCAGTGCACTGGTAAACGCCGGCAACCAGAACAACATCGAGACAGGGGATGTGGCCACGATACCCAGCAGCAGGCGCTTGATCATGAGCCCGATCAAGACCAGCGCGAACACGAGGCCACTGGTTTGCAAGAGCGAGTACACCGCCACACGGCGCCAGGACAAACGCGCCAGATACGCCAGCGTGGCCAGTGTCAGCGGATGCACACCAAAGGGCGTGGCGAGCAACACGTCAAGGGCAATCCCCATGATGAACGCCGTCCACACGCCTACCCGGTCGGGCACGTTCAACACCCAGAAAATCAGCACCATGGTGACAAACTCAGGCCGCCAGTAGGCCAGCGTTTGCGGCAGCGGCATGGCAGCCAGCAGAAAAGCGACAAAAAAGCTCAGCGGCAATGCCAGTAAAAGACTCGGGCGACGATTCATGGCGTTGTCCTTCGTGCAGACTGCTCGGCACGCAGGGGGCGGTTGAAGAGCAGCAGCACATGGCGACTACGGTCGAGTTCGGCCGAGGGCCGCGCTTCAATTTCAGCAAACTCCGACGTACCGGTCTTGCCGACCTTGCTGACCACGCCCACCGGATAGCCTGCGGGGTACCGCAAGCCGAGGCCGGAGGTGAGCAGCAGATCGCCCACTTTCACGTCCGCCGACTCCGGCACATACAGCAGGCGCAGCCGGTCGATTTCACCGGTACCGGCGGCAATGGCACGAATGCCGTTGCGCGCCACGCGCACTGGCACGCCATGCTCACGATCTGCAATCAGCAGGGCGCGCGAGGTTTCCGGCCCTACTTCGACAATCTGGCCCATCACACCGCGCGCATCCAGCACCGGCTGCCCGAGATACGCCCCGGCATCCGCGCCTTTGTTGAGCAGGATGACCTGCCGGAAAGGATCGGGATCCACGCCAATGATTTCAGCAATCAGCACACGCCCATCGACCACGAGGGTCGAGTCGAGCAGGCCACGCAGGCGCGCATTTTCTGCCGCCAGCTCCGAAAGTTTTTGCACGCGGCCTGACAACACCAGCAACTGGCTGCGCAGATAGGCATTCTCGCTGCGCAACTCTTCTTCACCCAGTGTGGCATCGCTCATGACTTCAGCCAGGCGGCCGGGCCAGCTCATCATGCCGTAGACAGGCGTCAAGAGTCCGTTAAGACGAAAGCGCACCGGCTCCGTGATTTCCTTGCCAAAACGGAGGTCCGCAAACATCAGCCCCGCCGACAACAAGGCCGCAAACAGCAGGCTATAGCCGCCGTTGGAGGTTTTGCTGAACAGCGTGGTTTCGATGATGGCTCTCCTCTTTATTGTTTCATCCCGCAGGTCATCCCTGACCTGCGCGATGGTCGCCCGCCCCACGCTGGCGCAAGGACGTGGCCTTGCTAGCATGGGGCGGGCTCGCGCCGAGCATCGGCGGCGGCACATCACTGTGCCGCGTGGCACTCCGGCCACTCTTATTGTTTCATCGCGCAGGTCATCACTGACCTGTGCGATGGTCGCCCGCCCCACGCTGGCGCAAGGGCTTGGCCTTGCTGGCACGGGGCGGGCTCGCGCCGCGTGCCGGCGGCGGCACATCTCTGTGCCGCATGGCCCTGCGGTTGCCGCAACAAAAAGGCCGGCATGCGCCGGCCTTCACGCCTTGCTCCCACCTCCCGTGGCGGGAGCCTTTGACCCGCAAGTGAAATTGCTGTCACCGGGCCGGTGGAGCGTACGGGGTGTAAAGCGCAGTCGCCTGATCACCAGAAACTGGCGGCTGCTTGACACGGCAGACCGCCGTCCGGCGCAGGCGCTCAGTCCACAAACAGCATGTCGTAAGCCGGATTGTCCATGAACTCCAGCGCACGGCCGCCGCCACGAGCCACACAAGTCAGCGGGTCTTCGGCCACAATCACCGGCAGACCAGTTTCCTTGGACAGCAGCTTGTCGAGGTCGCGCAGCAGCGCACCTCCACCGGTGAGCACCATGCCACGCTCGGCGATGTCAGCCGAGAGTTCGGCTGGCGTCTGCTCCAGTGCACTCTTCACCGCGGTGACGATGCCGGTCAGCGGGTCTTCAAGAGCACCCAGGATTTCATCGGAGTTCAGAGTGAAAGAGCGAGGCACCCCTTCGGCGAGATTGCGGCCGCGCACTTCCAGCTCCCGCAGTTCGCCCCCCGGGAAGGCCGTGCCGATTTCCTGCTTGATGCGCTCGGCCGTGGATTCACCGATCAGGCAGCCATGCTGGCGGCGCACATAAGAGACGATGCAGTCGTCGAACAGGTCGCCTCCAATACGCACGGACTCGGAGTACACGCAGCCGGAGAGCGAGATCACGGCAATTTCCGTGGTACCGCCACCAATATCAACCACCATGGAGCCGCAGGCCTGTTCGACCGGCAGACCCGCACCAATGGCCGCTGCCATGGGCTCTTCAATCAGACGCACTTCGCGGGCGCCAGCCCCCAGCACCGATTCCTTGATGGCACGGCGCTCGACCAGCGTGGACTTGCAAGGCACGCAGACCAGCACGCGCGGACGCGGTGGCAGCAGGCTGCTGGAGCCTTTCTCGTGCACCTTCTTGATGAAGAACTGCAGCATCTTCTCGGTGACTTCGAAATCGGCAATGACGCCATCCTTGAGCGGGCGGATGGCCGAAATATTGCCGGGCGTACGGCCCAGCATGCGCTTGGCATCGACGCCAACGGCCGCCACGGTCTTGGTGACGCCATTCTGGCGGATGGCCACGACCGAGGGCTCGTTCAGCACGATACCGCGCTCAGGAGCGTAAATGAGGGTATTGGCCGTGCCGAGGTCAATCGACAGGTCAGTGGAGAAGAGACCGAGGAAACTCTTGAAAATCGGAAGCATGGAGCTATGGAAACCTGTGGCTGTCCCTGGCGGGCGAAAGTCCGGGCGTACGACACAACGCGCGGTGTTCGGGAGGGGCCCCGCCTGCCTTGCACAAGCTGCTGCAAAACAGGGCTGCAGACCCCGGAAAATGGGGCTAACTGTAAACAACCGGGGTTCTTTGGACAAGCCGCGAACTGTGCTAATTTGCGCAGCTTGTGTGTTCCCGATCCACCACCCCCGAGCACGTTCTCCCATGGCCCTGAGTTCCTCAGAGGTGGCCAAGATTGCCCACCTCGCCCGCCTGCAACTGAGCACCGATGAAGAAGCCGCCGTGACGGCCCGTCTCAATGACATTCTCGGCATGATCGACCGACTGCAGGCGGCTGATACCACTGGCGTCAGCCCGATGGCGCACCCGCTGGACGCCACCCAGCCTCTGCGCGACGACACCGTGACGGAAACCGACCAGCGTGAGCGCTTCCAGGCCATTGCCCCAGCCACCGACGCCGGCTGCTATCTCGTGCCCAAGGTCATCGAGTAGGCCACTGCGTCGCTGACCAAAAAGATTGTTGAATAAACCGGCCGCCTGCGCCGGCCACTAAAAAAGCGTGCCTCCCGCCCATGAGCGGAGTGCCCGGAGCCGAAAACCCCATGTCATCGCCACTTGCCCTGCATCAGCAAACCCTGAGCGAACTCGCGGCCGGCCTCGCCCGTCGCGATTTCTCCAGCGTCGAACTCACGCAGCATTTTCTCGACCGCATTGCGCACCATGACGGCACCTTGAACAGCTTCATTACCGTCTGTGCCGAACAGGCGCTCGCACAAGCGGCCACCGCCGATGGCGCACGCGCTGCGGGCACCGCCACGCCACTCACCGGCATTCCGCTCGCGCAAAAAGACATTTTCTGCACGGCAGACGTGAAGACGACTTGCGCCTCGAAAATGCTCGACAATTTCATTGCGCCGTACAACGCGAGCGTCATCGAGCAATTCAATGCCGCCGGCGCCGTAATGCTCGGCAAGACGAACATGGATGAATTCGCCATGGGCTCGTCAAACGAAACCAGTTTTTATGGCGGCGTGAAAAACCCTTGGGATATCAGCAAGGTGCCCGGCGGATCCTCTGGTGGCTCTGCCGCCGCCGTTGCTGCACGCCTGGCGCCGGCAGCGACCGGCACCGACACCGGCGGCTCGATTCGCCAGCCGGCTTCACTCTGCAATCTCACCGGCCTTAAACCAACGTATGGACGCGTGTCGCGCTGGGGCATGATTGCGTTCGCCTCCAGCCTCGACCAAGCCGGCCCGATGGCACAAACCGCCGAGGATGCAGCGTTGATGCTTAACGTCATGGCCGGCCATGACGCCCGCGACTCCACCTGCATCAATCATCCGGTACCGGATTACACCGCCACCTTGAACGATTCGATTGCCGGCCTGCGCATCGGCCTGCCGAAACAGTATTTTGGTGAAGGCCTTGATCCGGCAGTCGCCAGCGTCATCACCGCCGCGATTGCCGAACTGGAAAAACTGGGCGCCACCGTGGTCGAGATCGACCTGCCCACCTCTGATCTGGCCGTGCCGGCTTATTACGTGATTGCACCGGCGGAATGCTCGTCCAATCTTTCGCGTTTTGACGGGGTACGTTTCGGCTACCGCTGTGAAAATCCGAAAGACCTTACCGATCTGTACAAGCGTTCGCGCGCCGAAGGCTTTGGCGCGGAAGTGAAGCGCCGCATCATGGTGGGCACCTATGCGCTCTCCGCCGGTTACTACGACGCCTATTACGTGCAGGCTCAAAAAGCACGCCGCCTGATCAAGGACGACTTTGCCCGCGCTTTTGAAAAGTGTGACGTGATTGCGGGCCCGACCGCGCCCGACGTTGCCTTCGGCATCGGCGAAAAGCAGGCCGACCCGATCGCCATGTACCTCTCCGACATCTATACCATTGCCACCAATCTCGCCGGCCTGCCTGGCATGAGTCTGCCTGCCGGCTTTGCGAAAAAGCTGCCCGTCGGCCTGCAATTGGTCGGCAATTACTGGAGCGAGGCGCGGCTGCTGAACGTGGCTCACCGCTATCAGCAAGTCACCGGATGGCACCGCGAGTTACCGGCCGACTTCTCGTGACATTCATTCCCTCTCCCACGGGAGAGGAGCAGGGTGAGGAGGCGACAGCCGTCACCGCCTCCCCCGCCAACTCACCGCACTTCCCCTCTCCCCGGCCTTCTACCGCCAAAGAGAGGGAGAAAAACCGAGGACAGCAAGCATGACCTGGGAAACCGTTATCGGCCTGGAAATCCACGTCCAGCTCAATACGAAATCAAAGATATTTTCGGGCTCCTCCACCACCTTCGGTGCCGAACCCAACACGCAGGCCAGCCTGATCGACCTTGGCATGCCGGGCACACTGCCGGTGCTGAACAAAGGCGCCGTGCGTAATGCCATCAAGTTCGGCCTTGGCATCAATGCCGAACTGGGGCGGACCAATGTGTTCGCGCGCAAAAACTATTTCTACCCCGACCTGCCCAAGGGCTATCAGATTTCGCAAATGGAATTGCCCATTGTCGGCAAAGGTTTTATCGACATCACGCTCGACGATGGCAAAACCAAACGCGTCAACATCACCCGCGCCCATCTGGAAGAGGATGCCGGCAAGTCCCTGCATGAAGACTTTTCCGGACAAACCGGCATCGATCTCAACCGTGCCGGCACGCCCCTGCTCGAAATCGTCTCCGAACCCGACATGCGTTCGGCAAAAGAAGCCGTGGCCTATGCCCGCGCCGTTCACGCCCTGATACGCTATCTCGACATTTCCGACGGCAACATGGCGGAAGGCTCGATGCGCTGCGACTGCAATGTCTCGATTCGCCAGAAAGGTGATGAAGCCTTTGGCACCCGCCGCGAAATCAAGAACGTGAACTCTTTCAAGTTCATTGAAAAAGCCATCAACAGTGAAGTGGAATGGCAGATCGACGAGCTGGAGTCCGGCCGCAAGATTGCGCAAGCCACGGTGCTCTACGATGTCGCCAGCAACCGGACGCGCGCCATGCGCAGCAAGGAAGAGGCCAACGACTACCGCTACTTCCCTGATCCTGACCTGTTGCCGGTGGTGCTGGATGAAGCACTGATCGATGAAATCCGTGCCTCACTGCCGGAGCTGCCCGCCGCCCGCCGTGAACGCTTTGTCAGCCAGTACAGCCTGCCCGAATACGATGCCGGCGTACTGGTGTCGAGCCGCGAGCTGGCCGAATTTTTCGAAGCCACCGTGACGGCCGCCAATGGCGCCGCCAAGCAAGCTTCCAACTGGATCATGGGCGACATTCTCGGCGCGCTGAACCGCAGCGAAAAAGAGATCAGTGAGTCGCCCGTCTCCCCCGTGCAGCTCGGCGGACTCATCAATCGCATCAACGACAACACCATTTCCGGCAAGATTGCCAAACAGGTATTCCAGGCACTGTGGGAAGGTGAAGGCACAAGCGCCGATGACATCATCGAAAAGAAAGGCCTCAAGCAGGAGTCAGACTCCGGCGCCATTGAAGCCCTGATTGACGAGGTCATCGCTGCCAATCCGGACAATGTTGCCGCTTACCGTGGTGGAAAAGACAAACTCTTCGGCTTCTTTGTCGGTGAAGTGATGAAGCGCTCGAAGGGCAAGGCCAACCCGGGACAGGTGAACGAAATACTGAAGCAGAAGCTGGCCGGCTAATCGTCTCTCAGACTGTTGCCCCATCAAGCGACAACATCAGGTAAAGGTACAAAGCCATGCCCTGCATGGTTTTGTACCCGTATTTCGCCGACTACTGCCCAGTTAGAAGCCACTCACGGAAGACCGGGTCTTCAATCTCATACTCGCGCCGCTCTTCAGCCCTGAAGACCAGCGCCCGCCTGGAAAGACTGCGCAAAGCAGACTGCACAGAGGAAACCGCCACTTCCGGCACTCCTAATTGCCGCGCCAACTGCTCGCGCATCGAGACCCCGTAAAGCTCAGCGCCGCCCGCCGCGATCATCAGCAGCAGCAACCGCTCCAGCGCACTGCATCGCTCCCAGTCCTGCGCGTAGTCACGACCCTCATGCACTTCTTGCATCAGAGCCTGCTTGGCCTGCTCCAGCGACAGCGACGGATTAAGCGCCATACGCTCCACCAACGCACGGCACAACTGTGGCACATGACCCATGTCCACAAAGGCACGCCAAAGTGCCTCCTGATCCAGTTTCTGCTTCGTGATGTGCTCAAACACCACGGCCAGATAGTCCGTAAATCCTCTGTCCAACTGCGGAAACGGCAGGTTTTGCCCGAAGTGGAAGAAGGGGGCATTTGCCTGTGAAAACATGCGCCGCAAGCCCTCGCGGGAGGAGCCGGTGAAAATCACCTTGACCTGATCCTTGTGCATGTCCAGTGCCGTGCGCAGCGCCGCCACTAGCGAGGTATGTGCAGGCTTTGCCAGCGCCTGCACTTCATCCAACAACAGCAGCACCTTCCCATTGGTACTGGCCAAACGATGGATAACAGCCTTTATGTCGTCCTTGCCACCTGCCCTGATCTCTACGCCAGCCTCCATGCCCGCCGCACCGCCCGAGACCTTGCTGATTCGATCAAGCATCTGCCCAGCACGCGCCAGCCAAGTTTCGCCCCGGGCAAAAGCGGCTAGCCCCTCCACAAAGGCGGTATCCACTCTTGAGTCTGCATCCAGAAAACTGAAGTAGAAGACCTGCCAGCCCCGGGACTCGGCCAAGGGAGTGATGTCTTTACGCAAGAACTCGGTCTTGCCCATGCGCCGTGGAGCAAAGAAGGTGAGCGCAGAAGAAAGCCCGGTATCGAACATACCCAGAACCTGACCGGCGAGGGCTGTTCGGGCAAAGTGCCAAGGGTCTTGTGTCATGCCAGCCTCCGTTAGACTCAATTAGACAGTACATGACTAATTAGATTTATCAAGTCTAAGTCAGTCCAACAGGTGATGACTCAAGCCTTACCGGCCTTGGCAAACGCCAGAATGACCTCACGGACAATCTTCTTCTGTGGTGCCGATAGGGCAAGGAAGACCTCCAGCAACTCACGCTCAGCAGGTTCAAGGCCGGCGATATCCAAGCAACCCGGATCCGGTACGCATCTGAGGTTGACAGTTTGCTGAAAAATGCTTTTCAGCAAACTGCTTATCGACTAGGGATGGCCGGGTCGCGAATCCATTACGCGTGAGGGATTGATTCAGCGTGGAGCGACTCCGGACATGTGCCGGAATCCCCGGCTGAAAAGCCCTGGATGGGCGCTTTTCAGCAAGCCGTTAATGAATTCGTACCATGAACAGTGGTCAAGTGATGAGGCCGACGACAGCGATGCGGCAAAAGAGCTTCTGGCCATAACAAAAAAATTTACCGGAATAGCAGTCCAGACTGCCGAAAAGCACTCCAATAAAAAAACCCGCAGTAGCGGGTTTTTTATGGGGTAACAGCGTCTCATCAAACGACAACATCAGTGCAACCGTTTCGGCACCACCCCGTCACCGCCGCCAAAGGCAATGCGGTCGTCAGCAAACAGGTTCATGTCCGGCGCCAGAATCTTGATGTAGCGGTCGAAATACAGGATTTGCTTGAGCAGCAAGGCAAAGGCACGCGGGAAGCGGATGCCGTGTTGCTCACCCACCGCCACGATATCAAGCATGATGCGATTGATTTCGTTATCGTTCACATTGCCGTTGAGCACATGCTCCGGATCAACGTGAGTGAAGGCGCCGTAGAGCTTTTCAAGATCAGCGGCGAGCTTGTCGGTATCCACCACTTTGCTGGTCATGCCGATTTTCAGCATGCTGTCGGCCATCTTGCGGAAATCACCATCGGTAATGGACTCCACAAATGCCGTGGTGGCCTCCCAGGTTTCGGGATTGATACGCCCGACAATGCCGAAATCGATAAAGCCGATACGGCCATCCGTGAGCACCATCAGGTTGCCGGCATGCAAATCAGCATGAAAGCTTTCGCAAAACATCAGGCTGGCAAACCAGGTATTCATGGCGGTAATCAGGGTGCCAGCCGGGTCAGATGAATATTTGCGGATGGTCTCAAGATCGGTCAGCGGCACGCCGTAAAAG
>JAUXNL010000054.1 GCA_030684415.1 Moraxellaceae bacterium
TTGTCGGTACCGTGTTGAAGGTAGGCGCTCCCGCCGCTGCTCGCAGGAGCAGCTCTTCGCAGGTGCCGAAAATCCGGCCTCTCCGATCGTCGCCCTGGAGAGCCGCAGACTCCCGTCGTCCCCGCGTAGGCGGCGATCCAGTGCCGGCAGGCTGTTCTGGCTACGCTCGCGATCGGCTACGCGGTTACGCCGACTCTTCCTAGAACGGGCCCATTTTCAGTGGCGAGCTTTGCCGCAATGCCGGATGGCTGCTGTGGTAGTAGACCGGGATGTCGAGCGGGCGCATGAGGTCGGCGAGACGGCGAGAGAGAATCAGCCCCTGCAGATGAAATTCGCGCCAGCTCTCACCGGTCTGGCCGGACGGGTGCTGGCGTGCCCAGCTCCAGAACTGCTGCTCAAGCGCGATCAGACGA
The DNA here is from genome assembly GCA_030684415.1 of Moraxellaceae bacterium. GTDB lineage: Bacteria > Pseudomonadota > Gammaproteobacteria > Pseudomonadales > Moraxellaceae > UBA2031. The sequence goes on from JAUXNL010000054.1 coordinate 414, forward strand.
TCGAGCTGTGGATGGCGGTCGAAGCTATCGGCCAGCATCCGGCAGTCGCTGCGGGCAAGGTAGTCGCCCGCTGGATTGCGGGCATAGATGTGATAGATGTCGGCCTGCACAATGATGGCCGATGGAGACAGCGCGGACTCGTCCATGAGGGTATTGCTCCTTGGGGGTGGACGCCCGGGCGTCTTGCCCGAAGCGTGATGCGGTTTGCGAATACGCAACAATATAGCGCATCGTTTGCGTATTTGCTTTGCGGGTATTACGGAGGCTCAACAGAATCGCGCCATGACGATTGGCGCCCTGTTGAAAAAGCACCGCCTTGCACGCGGATTGACCCTGGAGGCGGTGGCGCTGGAAGCCGGCACCGACCCGGGCAATCTCTCGCGCATCGAACGTGATGCGCAGGAGCCTTCAGCCGCGCTCCTGCGCCAGATTGCCCGTGCGCTGGGCGTGACCGTCAGCGGCCTTTATGGAGAAATGGAGGCGACGCCCGGTGTACGCGAAGTCACGGCCGTGTACGACCGCGGCCAACAACTGCTCCAGCGCCGCTATGCCGAGCTGACCCCCGAAAATCGCCTGTTGGTGATGGAATTCATCAAAATGCTCGGGCGCCTGCAAAAGAGCGAGTAAGAAACCGCCGATTTCATTCCCTGCATCGTGTGCGCCAACGCCACCGCGTACTGTCAGCAAATACCCTTTGCCTCCTTGCATGCCCGTGGGCTCACCTCACTGGAATTCCTGTGAGCGTCGACAGGGCGACGTAAAACTCCAGACGCTTTCTGCCTGAGACGCCACTTTCGATGCGACGTGGCCATCAACTGGAAAATACCGCCAATGCGTCGATGCCCTCAGTGCGACCCACCCCTTCGGCGGCATACAAGCGAATGAAAAAGCACAAAGACCATGTCCAGCGACTCAGGTGGCCGAGCACCCGGAGGATGCGGGGTGCTCAACAGCCCGCTGCTCAAAGCGTGCGGCCACTGATCGCTCGGGTAGGCGCTCCTCTGGGCGATCACCCGTACTCGGCCACTCATGTCGTTTCAATTGGTGATGTGATCCTCGACATCCCTGCGAGCAAGCCTCATGGCCTGAGACCGTATTTATCCAACACCAATGTCGTTGCCCTCGTAGAAGAGTGATGTAAGCGTCATGCGGTGCCCTGTCCATACTGAGACCGTGGACTTCATGCCCAGTGCTGGGCGCTGGACGGGCCGCTGAAATGCATGGCGGCAAGGCCAGCTGGCTCAGAGAATGGAATAACATTTTTAATCCTACGTAATGCTTCGTATCAGGCGCATTAAGTAGGAAAAAAAGCCATAAAGACCTGTTTTAGGCTCACTATATAAATTTATTGTAATGCTTCGTTTTAGGGTTATTATGCTAATGAATCATCAATAACTACCCGTTTTCGGTTTCTTATGAAAAACTCGACACGCTACACCACTGAAGAGTGGCTGAAGGTCATCGGGGAAAACATGAAGGCCCGGCGCCTGAGCATCAAACCCCGAAGCCTGACCCAGGAAGAGGTGGCCGATACCGCGCAAGTGTCCCGCAACGCCCTGATCCGGCTTGAGGAAGGATCCGGCTGCTCCCTGTCCACGTTCGTCAGTGTTCTTCGAGCTCTGAACGACGAGGACAAGCTGCATGTGCTGGTGCCGGCCCCCGAGTTCAGCCCATTAGATCTGCTGGAAGGCCCGAAGACACGGAAACGCGCAACGCGCCGCAAAGCCAACAAATCAGAGAGCTGAGCATGGCCTACAAAGCAGTGAATGTTGTCAGAGTGGTGGTGTGGGGTATGACCGTGGGGGCTGTTGCCCGGCATCCTCAGCGTCGCGCCTACTCATTCCAGTACACCCCCGAATGGATAGCGACGGGCATTGAGCTCGCTCCCTTGACCATGCCGCTCCAACCGGAGCCCTATGTCTTTGACAATCTGCCTGTAATGACCTTCAAGGGGCTGCCTCCGTTGCTGGCCGACTCTTTGCCCGATGACTTCGGGGGCGCCATTGTGACAGCAGCACTGGTTGATGCCGGCGTACCGCCGTCCAAGATTACTGCCCTGGACCGACTGGCCTATCAAGGATCTCGCGGCATGGGCGCCCTTGAATATGAGCCGGCGCACGGCCCCAAGGACAAGACAACCACGGCCATTAAAATTCATGACCTGGTGGAAGCTTCCCGAAAAGCAGCGACCGGCACCTTCCTCAACGATACAGAAACACGGGCGGCCATCGTGAACATCCTGGCCGTGGGAACCTCGGCCGGTGGGGCTCGCGCCAAGGCGGTTATCGCCTACAACCCGGCCACCAAGGAAATGCGATCAGGCCAGGTGCCGGCCGCGGCCGGCTTTGAACAATGGCTGATCAAGTTCGATGGGCTGGGCGCGGACAAGGAACTCGGCACGACGCAAGACTACGGCCGCATTGAATACGCTTACTCACGCATGGCCAAGGAAGCCGGCATCGACATGGCCGATTGCGACCTGCTGCGGGAGAACGGCCGGGCACACTTCATGACACGCCGTTTTGACCGGGTGGCCGGCAACAAGGTGCATATTGCCTCGCTGTGCTCCATGGGCCTACTGGACTACAAGCTCACCGGCGCGCACAGCTATGAGCAATATTTCGATGTGATCGAGACACTGCGACTGGGAGACGACGCAAAAGCAGAGGCGTTCCGGCGCATGGTGTTCAATGTCATGTCGGCCAACTGTGATGACCACACGAAGAACCTGAGCTTTACGCTGGCCAAGGGGGGGCAGTGGCAACTGAGCCCTGCCTATGACCTGACACATGCATTCAACCCGCAGGGGGAGTGGACCTATCAGCACCTCATGTCGGTCAACGGCAAGTTCAAGAATATTCGCCATGACGATGTCATGGCGTTAGCAGACCGGTTCATGGTGCCCCGCCCCTTGTACCTGATAGACCAGGTAACAGCTGGGCTGGCCCGCTGGAAGAAGTACGCTCAGGAAGCAGGGGTCTCCCCCACAGAAATAGACCGCGTGGAGAAGGACTTCAATCTGCTCGATTAACAGCTTGCTGAAAAATGCTTTTCAGCAAGCTGTTTCCCGGCCAAGGATGGCCGGGTCGCGAATCAATCACGTCCAAGTGATTGATTCAGCGTGGAGCGATTCCGGACATGTGCCGGAGTCGCGGGCTGAAAAAGCCCGGATGGGCGTTTTTCAGCAAGCTGTTAAGCCCAAACACAAATAGAAAAACCACGGCCAGCAGAAGCTGTGCGCGGGGCTTAAGGTGTCATTGGGTCAAGCGAAAGGCGTTTTTTTACTTTCGCCAGCAGCGTTATAGAACCTGATAGGGCGGCCATCATTCAGCATCTGATCAATGCCAACTGCCTCCAGCATTTGGCTGGCGGCCTCAATGCCATGGCCTTGCAAAGCAGCCTTGAAATCATCCAGAGAACGCTCAAAGGCATTGCCGAGAGTAGGGCTGGAGTACAAATAGCCGGGCAACAGATTCAGCGACGCAGCTGGCTCATCCGGCACATGCTTCAGATATTGGATGTCCATGAATACATAATTGAGGGGGTCGGTCGTAGCCAATCCGTTCTAGAACTTCATGGCCTTTATCCGTCTCTTTCGTGAGGCTGTCGGCACAACGCTGGCCGGTGGGCTGACAACGGCGCGCATCTATGCCAGAAAGAGCGCATCCCGCCGCACGGATGCATTGCTATGACTGGCTCTCCTTTGCTGACCACCCTCCTGCCTGCTGCGCTGGGCATCATCATGCTCGGCCTTGGGCTATCGCTCACGGTGGCGGACTTCACGCGGGTGCTGCGCTGGCCGCGCCCGGTGCTGGTGGCGCTGGTGTGTCAGGTGCTGTTGTTACCCTTGCTGTGCTTTTTCATTGTCAAAGGCTTCGGTCTTGCGCCCGCACTGGCCGTGGGCATGATGCTGCTCGCCGCCTCACCCGGTGGCACCAGCGCCAACCTTTACAGCCATCTGGCGCATGGCGACGTGGCCCTGAACATCACCCTGACGGCCGTCAGCTCGGTCATTGCGGTGCTGACCATGCCGCTGATCGTGAACCTGTCGCTCGCGTACTTCATGGCGGCCGATCAGGCCCTGCCGCTCCAGTTCGGCAAGGTGCTGCAAGTGTTTGCGATCGTATTGGGGCCGGTGGCCATCGGCATGGCCGTGCGCCGCCGCTTTCCTGACTTTGCGGCCCGCATGGAAAAGCCGGTGAAGTTGATGTCGGCCCTGTTTCTGCTGGCCATCATCGTGCTCGCACTGGTGAAAGACTGGGCCACCGTGGTGGCGTACGCACCGGTCGTGGGGGGCGCCGCGCTTTGCTTCAATCTGGCCAGCCTGGGGGTGGGCTACTGGGTGCCGCGCCTGCTGCGCATCAGCCGGCGTCAGGCCATCGCCATCGGCATGGAAATCGGCATCCACAACGGCACGCTGGCGATTGCGTTGGCCCTCAGCCCGTTCCTGCTCAACAACAGCGTCATGGCGATTCCCGCCGCCATCTACAGCATCATCATGTTTTTCACGGCGGCCGTGTTCGGCTGGTGGGTCAGCCGCTTGCCGAGCGAGGATGCGGCGGGGCCGCATTAACGACGTGCCGAACTCGCCCGCCTGTGGATTTTCATGTCTTTCGATGGCCCATGGGCCGTCTCTGCGGGGCAGGGACTTTCTCGATGTGTTGGTGCGCTGGTGTGTGCGGGTGAGTGGCTGGTCAGTGAATGCCGGCAACTTGTGATGTGGCGAGAGCCGGTTCAGCAGGGCCTTGCGGGTCACAGGGGCAGACGCCTTTGGCGAGTGCATGAAATACCACGCATGAAAAAGGGGAGCCCTGAGGCTCCCCTTTTTCGTAGCGGCACCAGACTTACTTGATCATGAAGTCCACAGCGGCCTTGATTTCATCATCCGAGCAGGTCATGCACATGCCTTTGGCCGGCATGGCGTTGAAGCCCACGATGGCGTGCTTGTAGAGCGTGGCCTTGCCTTGGGCCATACGCTTGCTCCAGTCAGCCTTGTCGCCCACCTTCGGCGCACCGGCAGCACCGGTAGAGTGACAGCCGGCACAGCTGGCGTTGTACACCACATCGCCTGCGCGCGGGGCGCCGCCAGTGGCACCGGCAGCAGCAACCGGCGTGGCGCCTTCGCACTCTTTACCTTCGATACAGACGCGGCCGACCGGCTTGATGCGCTCAATGGTGGCGCGCTCGGAGAACGTCGAGCGTTCGCCCATCGGGTGGGGAGAGACGTCCTTGGTGGATTTGGCCGCAAGAGCAGAGCCGGCCACGGACATGCCGAGTACAGCCAGGAGCAGGGAGATCTTCTTCACGATTACCTCGACAGGAATCAATACGGGGCAGGCAGGGCTGCCGCAAAGCGCGCGCAGTATACCCCCAAAGTCCGTGCGTCAAAAGCCGGCCGCGCAGTGTTTGCCATGGACGCTGCCACACGTGGCCAGTATGATTGCCGGCCTCGTCGGGGCAGGCCAGTGGCAAGCCCTGTACAAGCATCATGCGCCAGTAGCTCAGCTGGATAGAGTACTGCCCTCCGAAGGCAGGGGTCGTGGGTTCGAATCCCGCCTGGCGCGCCAAACAAAAAAAGGGGAACCCGGTCGGGTTCCCCTTTTTCATTGCCCCACGCTCAAAGATAGGCGTAGAGACCGACAGCCACATGGTTGCCGGAAACAGGGGCGGCCGACACCGGAATATTGTCGACAGAGGTCAGTTCATAGTCGATTTTCACGAAGCGGACCGAAACGCCACCCTGGCACTTCGTTTGCCCGGTCTTGGGGTGACCAGTCAGCCCTCGCCTTGCAGGCAGCCTAGAAACACCGATAATCAACGCCAGAGGACAAACACCATGAACAACACCGAAAACCTGATTCTCGAACACTTGCGCGGCATGCGGTCAGACCTTGCCAGCATCAAGGACGACATGCGCGAAGTGAAGGCCCGTGTGACCAGCATCGAGACCGCTATAGGCGGCATCAAGCGCGACATGGGCGGACTGTACAGCGATATCGCCTAACAGCATGGCCGGTATGACCGGCTAGCAGAGCGCATTGAGCGTATCGAGCGGCGGCTAGACATAGCCGAATGAAAAAACCCGGGACTTCCCGGGTTTTTTATGCCTGAAAGTCGAGCAGAGCGACGGCAGCGGCAACACGAGAGGGCGCCCGATACGCGTACTTTCCGGTCTAGGAGACCGAATTGCTTGCCCACCGGCAACCAGTTGTACTCGACCGAAGCGCCTTGGGCCGTATCGAACTTCCCGGTTTCAGAGCCCCCGTTATCAATACTGATCTTGTACTTGGGCGAAAAGTGCGTAACCAGACCAGCGCCCAGACGATGATTGCCGATGCGATAGAAAACCTGGCCGTCCACCGTGTTCAGGGTGAAGCGCATGCTGCCATTGGTGGCGGTGACAGAATCGAGGTGATGCCCGACCAATGCCTGCACCGACCATGGGCTGTCTTTGAACTCCAGACTGGGGCCGACGCCGATATAGAAGAGTGAGCCGGCGTTGAGCTCTTCACTTTCGCCGTTGGTATAAATGACCGTAGCCAAGGTGTCGCCGCCCGCACTGAGGCCGGTCGCACGTCATTCCGGGTCGCGAATCAATCACGCCCTAGTGATTGTTTCCGCCAGTGATTCCGGACATGTGCCGGAATCACTGGCGGAAACAACGCCGCAGATGATTGGCTTGATTTTTCATCGGCCTTGAGCCTGCGAAAGATCGAGGCGCTCCGATGGAAATACGCTCAGGCCAAGAGCGCCGGAGCGCATGCCATCGGGCCCCTGAGGGGATGGGCCACTGTCGGGCGTGCCGTCCGCTCAGGCCGGGCGCAGATGCGTCTCGACACCGCTGGTGGTGCCCAGCAGCAGCACATCGGCAGGGCGCAGCGCGAACATGCCGTTAGTAACGACGCCGGTGATGTTGTTCAGGCGCTCTTCCATCTGGCGGGCAACGGGCATGGGCAAGTTCCACACGTCGAGGATCACATTCCCGTTGTCGGTCACCACGCCATCACGGTAGACGGGGTTGCCACCCAGCTTCACCAGTTCACGCGCGACATAAGAGCGCGCCATCGGAATCACTTCGACCGGCAACGGAAAGCGGCCGAGCTGTTCCACGCGTTTGCTGGCATCGCAGATGCAGACGAACTTGCGCGCCACGGCCGCGACGATTTTCTCGCGCGTGAGCGCGGCACCGCCGCCTTTGATCATCTCCAGCGCATGATTGATTTCGTCGGCGCCATCCACATAAACACTGATGCTGCCCACGGTGTTGAGGTCGAGCACCTCGATGCCGATCTTGCGCAGGCGGTCAGCGGTGGCCTGCGAGCTGGCCACGGCGCCGGGAATATCGTCGCGCATCCGTGCCAGCCCTTCGATGAAGAAATTGGCGGTGGAGCCGGTGCCCACGCCCAGAATTTCGCCGGGCTCCACATGCGCAAGAGCGGCCTCGGCAACGGCTCTTTTAAGGGCGTCCTGGGACATGGTCGGGCTCCGGTTCGGCAAAACGCGGATTGTACAGCCGCCGCGCCGCCGCCGTCGCCTCCGGGGCTGACCGGGGCCGGCGCAGTGCTGTTACCATGGCGGCCATCAACAGGCGGATGGCGTCACCATGCTGGAAGGCTATGTAAAGAAGATCCTGCGCGCGCGCGTTTACGATGTGGCCATCGAATCGCCGCTCGACGAGGCCCGCAGCCTGACGCGCCGGCTCAAGAACCGCGTGTTGCTCAAGCGCGAAGACTTGCAGCCGGTGTTCTCGTTCAAGCTGCGCGGGGCGTACAACAAGATTGCCCAGCTCTCTGAAGACGAACGCCAGCGCGGCGTGATTTGCGCCTCCGCGGGTAATCATGCGCAAGGCGTGGCGCTGGCCGCGCGTGAGCTGGGCATTCGCGGCACCATCGTCATGCCGCAGACCACGCCCGACATCAAGGTCAATGCCGTGAAAGCGCTGGGTGGCCATGTGGTGCTCGCGGGCGATGCTTACGACGAAGCCTATGCCCATGCCGTCAAACTGGGCGCCGAGAAGGGCTACACCTTCGTACACCCGTATGACGATCCAGACGTGATTGCCGGCCAGGGCACTATCGCCATGGAAATCCTGCGTCAGCACACGGGGCCCATCGACGCCATTTTTGTGCCTGTCGGTGGTGGTGGTATTGCGGCCGGTATCGCGGCGTATGTGAAGTATGTGCGCCCGGAAACCAAAGTGATTGGCGTGGAGCCGGAAGATGCCGCCTGCCTGGCGGCGGCACTGAAGGCGCGCCGCCGGGTGACGCTCGATCAGGTCGGGCTGTTTGCCGATGGCGTGGCGGTGGCGCAAATCGGCGCCGAAACCTGGAAAGTGCTGAAAGATCACATCGACGAAGTGATTACCGCCAGCACGGATGAAATGTGTGCGGCCATCAAGGACATTTTTGATGACACGCGCGCCATTGCGGAGCCCGCGGGTGCGCTGGCGCTGGCCGGCCTTAAGAAATATGTGGCACGCGAAGGCGGCGAGGGCCGTACGCTGATTGCCATCAACTCTGGCGCGAACATGAACTTCGATCGCCTGCGCCACATCTCCGAACGCACCGAGCTTGGTGAAAAGCGCGAAGGCATTTTTGCGGTGACGCTGCCGGAGAAGCCGGGCGCCTTCAAGGCGTTCTGCCAGGCGTTGGGCAAGCGCAACATCACCGAATTCAATTACCGTTATGCCGATGCGCGCGAGGCGCGTGTTTTTGTGGGCGTGCAACTGCGCAATGGTGATGCCGAGCGCGCAGAATTGGCCGCCGGCCTTGAGAAAAAGGGCTATCCGGTGCTCGACTTGTCCGATAACGAAATGGCCAAGCTGCATATCCGCCATCTGGTGGGCGGCCATGCGGGCGTGGTGGATGAGCGCCTGTTCCGTTTCGAATTTCCGGAGCGGCCCGGCGCGCTGATGAATTTCCTCACGCGCATTGAAGCCAAATGGAATATCTCGCTATTCCATTACCGCAACCATGGGGCGGCTTACGGTCGCGTGCTGGTGGGCCTGCAACTCGGTGAGCGGAATCTCAAGGAACTGGCGGAATCTCTGGATGCCGTTGGCTATCCCTGGCACGACGAAACCGACAATCCGGCGTATCAGCTTTTTTTGCGCTGAAAGGTTTCTGAGCGGCGGCGTGCTAGCAGTGGCACTTCACTCCAACTCTCAGCGCAAGCGAGGAGAGTTGGAGCACGATGGCCTCAAGCCGGCAGGATGCGCGCGAAAACCGATTTCAGATATTCCGTTTCCGGAATCGCCGGATGGATCGGGTGGTCGCCGCCTTGGTGGCCGTGATGCACGATTTGCGCGGCACGGTCGATATGACGTGAGGCGCCACGCACCACATCCACCAGCTCTTCACGCGCAAGATGCATGGAGCAGGAACCGGATACCAGGAGGCCTTCGCGGTTAAGCAGGCGCATGGCCAGCTCGTTGGCGCGACGGTAGGCCAGCAGGCCGTTCTTGTGATCCTTGCGGCGGGTGATGAAGGCCGGCGGATCGAGCACGATTACGTCGAATTTTTCGCCGCTTTGCTTCAGCGCCGTCATCACGTCGAAGGCATCGCCCTGCAGGGTTTTGACCTTGTCGCCTACGCCATTGAGCGCGGCATTGCGCGCCACCAGCTCAAGCGCTGTGCCGGAAGAATCCACGCAGGTCACCTCACTGGCACCAAACGCGGCCGCCTGCACACCCCAGCCACCGATATATGAAAACACGTCGAGCACGCGCTTGCCTTTCACCCAGTGCGCCAGCTCGGCACGGGCATCGCGGTGATCGTAGAACCAGCCTGTTTTCTGGCCATCACGAATCGGGGCGATGAATTTCACGCCATTCTCGATCAGCTCGACTTCGTCCGGCACTTCGCCAGCAGCCACTTCGACATAGCCTTGCATGCCTTCGACTTCGCGCATCTTGCCGTTGTTGCGGAAGAGGATGCCGCG
>JAUXNL010000055.1 GCA_030684415.1 Moraxellaceae bacterium
AATCGCGGTGGTGCTGAACTCGGGTGTCGCGTGCGGCTCCCTCCGCACCAACAGATGTTTACACACGGCGTGCTAGCACACGCCTGTTTCACGTTTCACGGATGTCTCATGGTCAAGGTTCGCGCAGATTATCCCCAGCATGCCGATGGTTCGGTGAACCTGGATGCCTGGCTGGACCGGGTGGGCGCACAGGTGCAACTGCACGATGTGGCGCAGCTCAAGCGTGCTTGCGAGTTTGCCGAGCGCATCGATCGCGAAACCTCGGCCACCGAGCATGTCTGGTCGACGCGCACGTCGAGCTTCCTGACCGGCCTTGCCATGGCCGACATCCTGGCGGATCTGCATCTTGATCAGGAATCGTTGATGGCGGCGGTGCTCTATCGCGGCGTTCGCGAAGGCAAAACCACGCAGACCGTCATTGAAAAAGAGTTCGGGCCGGATATCGCCCAGCTCATTGACGGCGTGCTGCGCATGGCGGCCATCAGCCAGGTCATCAATCCGGATCGCCGCAAGGTGGATTTCGGGCAGAGCCAGCAACAGCTCGACAACATGCGCAAGATGCTGGTGGCCATGATCGACGATGTGCGCGTGGCGCTCATCAAGCTCGCTGAGCGTACGTTTGCCATCCGTGAAATCAAGGATGCAACGCCAGAGCGCCGGCAGCGCGTGGCGCGTGAAATTTTCGACATTTATGCGCCGCTCGCGCACCGGCTCGGCATCGGCCACATCAAGTGGGAGCTGGAGGATCTGTCGTTCCGCTATCTGGAGCCAGAGGCCTACAAGCAGATTGCGCAGCTGCTCGATGAAAAGCGCCTCGATCGCGACGAGTACATCCAGAACATCATCAAAAGCCTGAAAGAGATGCTGGATCGCATGGGCATGCGCTCAGAGGTGAGCGGGCGCGCGAAGCACATTTATTCCATCTGGCGCAAAATGCAGCGCAAGAAAATTTCCTTCAACGAGGTGTACGACGTGCGCGCCGTGCGTGTGCTGGTGCCGGAAGTGCGCGACTGCTATGCCGCCCTCGGTGTCGTGCATTCGTTGTGGAAGCACATTCCGCGTGAATTCGACGATTACATCGCCACGCCCAAGGAAAACGGCTATCGCTCCTTGCACACAGCCGTGATCGGCCCGGCCGGCAAGCCGCTGGAAGTGCAGATCCGCACCTTCGACATGCACGAAGAGGCTGAACTCGGCGTTTGTGCGCACTGGGTTTACAAGGAAGGGGCGCAGGCCGCCAAAGGCGCCGGTAAAGACGCGGGCTACGAAGGCAAGATTGCCTGGCTGCGGCAGGTGCTGGAATGGCAGGAAGACATGGGCGACTCGCAGCTCGATGACTTTGCCGACCAACTCAATCAGGCCATCCACGACGAACGCATTTACGTGTTCACGCGCGACGGCCATGTGATTGATTTGCAGGCCGGCGCCACGCCGCTGGATTTTGCCTATCACATCCATTCGGCGGTCGGGAACGGCTGTCGCGGTGCCAAAGTGAATGGCCGCATCGTGCCGCTCAACTACAAGCTGCAAACGGGCGAGCAGGTCGACATCATGACCCTGCGCGGTGGCGCGCCCAGCCGTGATTGGCTGTCGGCGTCGCTCGGCTATCTGCATACCTCGCGTGCGCAGGCCAAGGTGCGGCACTGGTTCAAGCAGCAGGACCGCGAAAAGAACATCAGCGAAGGCCGCGAAATGCTCGACCGTGAATTTTCGCGGCTGTCGATCAATGTGTCGCGCGGCGATCTCGACCGCATTGCGTCGGCGCTCAATGTGCGTCAGGCCGATGATGTGCTGGCCGGTGTCGGTGCGGGCGATTTGCGTGTGGGTCAGGTCATCCAGCAGTTGGGTGTGCGCGTCGACGGCCCGCATGAGCCGGATTTGCTGCCAGAAGATGTGGTCAGCCGTTCGCGGCGCAGTGTCAGCGGGTCGCCGGTCATGATTGAGGGCGTGGGTAACCTGCTGACGCATATGGCGGGGTGCTGCCACCCGATTCCGGGTGAACCGATTGTCGGCTATGTCACACAGGGGCGCGGCGTTTCCGTGCACACGCGCGATTGCCCGGAGATGTTGCGCTTGCAGGCCGAAGAGCCGGCGCGCGTGCTGGAAGTGCAGTGGAACCAGTCCGAGGCCACGGTGTATCCGGCCGACATCCATATCCGTGCCTGGGACCGTACCGGCCTGCTGCGCGACATCACCAGCGTGCTGGCCAACGAGCATGTGAACGTGACGGGGGTGCAGACGCAGTCCAACAAGAGCGATGGCACGGCGAGCATGCAGATCACGGTGGAAGTGGGCAGTCTGGATGCCTTGCGGCGTGTGCTCTTGCGTATCGAGCAGCAACCCAATGTGATCGAAGCGCGCCGGCATATGCGCTGACATTTTTCACGACATTTGTGCTCGCACTTGTCCGGGCATTGCGCTGAGAAAGTTTGCCAAGAACGCCCGTCCGGGTTTTTTCAGCACGCGATTCCCGCATATGCCCGGAATCGCTCCACACGGAGTCAATCGCTCAAGGGAGATGGATTCGCGACCCGGCCATCCCGGGCCGGAAGCCGCTTGCTGAAAAGCATTTTTGCAGCAAGCGGCTAATCACCTGAAAGCATTCGGGCTGTACTCGTCGACGCCGTTGATGTCAGTGAGCCTGCCTTTTGATGTCCAACGTTAAAGCCCTGTGACGACTCAGTGCTTATTTAGAGCCTCTCCGCTGCGGGAGCCACTGCTTTCAGTGGCTGACCGTTCAGACCTGCCGGGAAAACGGATTTCAACAAACAGGCCGCCTCAGCGGCCTTTCTTTTGCGTGCCGGCAGACTCGTCGTCAACCGCTAGCGCCGGCTGCAGGCCGGGGCCTGCCATCGGCATCACGTCGAAGGCCGTCACCGGCTCGCCGCATTCCGAACACGTCATCACCGGCGTAAAGGTCTTGCCGCACGGCTTGTGCTGGAAGACCAGTGGCGCGCCGCGCCCTCCATCCTTCCATTTGTCGCCCCAGGCGGTGAGCGCGAGCAGCACCGGATACAGCTCACGTCCTTTCTCGGTCAGCCGGTACTCGTGGCGGGGCGGATTGTCCTGATAAGCCTCTTTGCGCAATACGCCTTCTTCCACCAGCCGGCCAAGACGTTCGGCCAGCACATGCCGGGTCAGCCCGAGATTGGACTGGAAGTCGTCGAAGCGGCGCAGGCCGAGAAAGGCATTGCGCACGATCAGCAGCGTCCAGCGTTCACCGACGACCGACAGGCTGCGTGCTACCGAGCAGGGCAAGTCGCCCACGTTTTCCCATTTCATGACCATCTCCGGAAACCTGCCGGCCATTCTATGGCCTGTTCTGACACTTGACGAGTTCTGTTTTGGAACTTACTTTGCGCCAGACAAGTGAACGCTGTTCAGATGAGGCCTGTCTGAAGGCGTTAAGCAGCGTTTTGAGGTGGTGAGAATGGCGGATCTGAACATGAGCAATCAGGACATGAGCCATCAGGGCAGGACGGGCCGGACCACGGTGAAACCGGGCGAAGCAAGAGCCATCAGTGTATCGGGCCGCTTGGGCGGGTGGCTCTCTTTGAGTTTCATCCTGCTCATCGTGGTGGCCATGGGCCTGTCGGGCGGGTTTGCCCTGAACGAGGGGCTGACCCGCTTCACGCTGCCGTTCACCTCTGACGATGCCACCCAACAAATCACCCGGGACGTAGAGGCGATGCGTGCCGCCCCCAGCGCCGAGGCCATTGGCGCCATCAGTCGGGAGTTGCAGGCCCTGGCGCAACTGACCTCGGTCGAGCGTTTTGCCGCGTCTGGCCTCCCGGCACATGGCATTCACTACACCGTCATGCCCAAGGCCAATCAGGTGCTGATGCTGGTGCACATCCTCTTTGGCGCTTTCTGCATGTTGCTGGGCGGCTTGCAGTTCTGGCCCGGCTTCCGCACGCGTTACCGGCAGGCGCACCGCCGCATCGGCATGATTTATGTCCTCACGGTGCCGGTGTCCGTGCTCACCGTGCTGGTCTATATGGTGCTGACACCTCCTCACCATATTTATGCGCATCTGGTGGCATGGGTGGCGCTGTGGATATTCGGCGTGTTGGCGCTGGTGGCGATTGCCATGGCGATGCGCGCACTCAAGGCGCGGCGGATTTTCGAGCATCAGGCCTGGATGGCGCTGTCGTTCGGCTGCCTGATGGTGGCGCCGCTCTTGCGTCTGGATTGGGTGCTGCTGGCTTGGGGCTTTCCGGCGATTGATCAGGAAACGCTGAATCTCGTCACCGTGGGGATGATGCTGCCGCAAACACTGCTGATTACTTATGGGCTGATTCTGGTTAACCGGCAATATGCGCGGCCCATGACGCAGCGCGCGCCGGCTGCCGTTGCGGCGCCAGCCACCCGGCTGTTCTTGCGTGCACGGCCAGTTTTTTATGCGCTCGCGCTGCTCTTGCTGGGTGTCAATCTTGCGTTTTATGTGGCGGGCACGGGGATGTCGTCTCTCGATGCCAGCACGGCGATGGTGCCCTCGGCATTGCGCTTGCGAGAGCAGGCCGTTCTGGTGGCACATCCTTTGGTCAGTGTGCTGTTCGCGCTCAGTCTCAGCCTCGCCTTTCCCGCCGTTGTGCACACCTTGAGCCGCTTGCTGCAGCCGGCAGAAAGCGCTGCTCTGGACGCTGTCGGTCGGGCAGCCCCTTGGCTGACGCTTGTTGCGGGCATTACGTCGTGCCTGATTGGCCGCGAGATCGGACTTGTGCCGAATTTGGAACAGTTGTCTGGCGGCACCTTGTACATGGTGAACGGTCTGGTGCTGTCGGGGTTCAGTCTCTTTTTTCTGGGCGCACAGCGCGTCGGCCAGATTGCCCTGATGAAAGAGTGTCTGGTTTTCCTGCTGTGTCTGCTGCCGTTTCCGGCGCTGTTTTTTCTCGGCTTGCAGGTCATGAGCTGGCTGCCGTTGCCGGCGGACTATCTGGCGGCAGGGCAGGGCTTTGTGCTGCCGGTGGGGGTCAGTGCGGCGCTGTTGTTTGCGGCACTGTTTTACGTGATCCATGGGCAGGCGACCCGTGAACACAATTAACAGCTTGCTGAAAAGCGGGCCAGCATGAGTTCCGTTTGATGAACCAGACACAGCAGAGCCAGACACAGAAAAACAGGAGTGGCAGCCATGAGTCGCAGCATGAAGTACAGCATTGAGCAGAGCGTGAAGCGGCCCGATCTTTTTGCGCCGTCGGGCGATGTCCGACTCGCCATTCATACCTGGGGCGAGCCGCCGACACCGGCGCGCCCGCGCGAAGTACTGGTGCTGGTCCATGGCTTTCCAGACCGTGCACTGTTCTGGGAAAAAGTGGCCGATGCCCTGAGGGAAGATTTTTATGTCGTCGCATTCGATATGCGCGGCTGCGGAAACTCCACGCCGATCAGTGGCCGACGGCATTACCACTTTACGCCGTTGCTGAACGATCTTTATGCCGTGATCGACACCGTCATGAACACCGTGAGTCCCGGCCAGAAAGTGCATCTGGTGGGCCACGACTGGGGAGGTATCTACGGTTGGGACGCGATTGGCGACCCGGAGGGCAGCAAACGCATCGCATCGTTTATCACCATGTCACCGAGTCTGGATCACGTTGGCTTTTACCTGCGCCGTCGCTTCCTGAAACCGACACCACGCAACCTGTGGCAGGCTTTTGGCCAACTGGCGCGTAACAGCCTGATGACATTCTTTACGTTGCCGTTGTTGCCGGAACTGCTGTTCCGCAGTGGTCTTGGCGCCCTGATGTTCCGGAGGCTTGTGGGGCACTACGAGCCACGCATCACCTTCCGCAAAAATGAAGGCATGGAAGGCGATGCCATCCGCTATCTCGGTATTTACCGCGCCAACCTGCTGCAGCGCGTCTTGTTCCCGAAGGTGGCGAAAAGCGCTGTGCCCGTGCATGTGGTGATGGCGGTCAACGATCCTTTCTTGCCGCCGGCCGTGTTCGAGGTCTGCCCGGAGTCGACAGCCCGCTACAGTGCCTCGACTGTCGATGCGGCGCATTGGGCGCCACTCAGCCGGCCGCAGGAACTGGCCGCTGCCATTGCCACTTTTGTTCTCGCCAATGCCGCTGCTCCCATCACTGCCGCCGATACAGCCCACACTGATGCAACAGGAGTCACTGCATGAGCAGCACTACTGTCCCTGCGAGCCTGGCCCTTTTTCGTTCCACCAGCCGTTATCCGCTGGGCAAGCAACTGTTTTCCCGCGCGCTGTGCCTGAAGGCGCCCTATTTCAGTTCGATCCGGCCTCTGGTGGAGGCGCTGGAGCCGGGCCGATGCGAAGTGCATATGCGCAAACGTCGTGCGGTGACCAATCACATCGGCACGGTCCACGCAATTGCCATGTGCAATATGGCCGAACTGGCCGGCGGGTTGGTGGCAGAGGTCAGCGTTCCCGTCACCCACCGCTGGATTCCCAAAGGCATGACCGTGGAATACCTGAAAAAAGCAGAGACCGATCTGGTGGCGGTGGGTCGTCCGGCGGGTGCACTGGACTTGTCCAGCGCAGGTGAATACCCGGTGCAGGTGGAGGTGACGGACACCGCCGGCGATACCGTGTTCCGTGCGCGGATCACGATGTGGGTCAGCCCGAAAAAGGGCTGATAGCTACGCTCACCCAGACGTTCAGGAGTGTGTATGAAGACTTTTTCCAAGCCCTGTGCGGTGGTGGTGGGTGCAGGCTCTCGCGTCGGCATTGGTGGTGCGCTTTGCGCACGCTTTGCTGCAGAGGGCCTGCCGGTCTATGCCACTGGGCGCAATCCGGAAAAGCTGGATGCCTTGGCCTCGGTCTTGCGCGCCGAGGGGCGCGACGTCATTCCGGTTGTGATGGATGTCACCCGTGAGGCTGATGTGCAGGCGTTGTTTGCACGCATCGAAAGCGATGGTCGTGTGCCCGAGTTGGTGGTGTTCAACGCCGCCGAGCGAAATATTCCCACGCGCTTTTTTTCGCAGACACCTGAGTTTGTAGAGCAGATGTGGCGTGTCTGCTGTTTTGGCGGTTTCTTGGTGGGCCAGGAGGCCATTCGCCGCATGTTGCCGCACAGGTCCGGCACGCTGCTGTTCACCGGTGCTAGTGCCTCTTTGCGCGGCAAGCCCCTGTTCGGCGCTTTTGCAGCCGCCAAGGCGGGCTTGCGCACACATGCTCAGGCGATGGCGCGCGAATTTGGCCCTAAGGGCATACATGTTGCCCATGTGGTGGTGGACGGCTTGGTGGCGGGTGATCGAGCCCGCGAGTTTGGATACGGCGCAGGCCGCGCACTCTTGCTGAGCAAGGGCGATGACGGCGCGCTCAAGCCTTCGGCCGTGGCCGAGGCCTATTGGCAGTTGCACTGCCAGCATCGCTCAGCCTGGACGCAGGAGCTGGACCTACGTCCTTGCAAAGAAACGTTTTAACCGCGGGCTGAAAACGCCCATCCGGGCTTTTTCAGCCCGCGACGCCGGCATATGTCCGGCGTCGCGACCCGGTCATCCTTGGCCGAGAAGCCGCTTGCTGAAAACATTTTTCAGCAAGCTGTTAAGCCTGCTTGCTTGAGGAACGCTCCATGACGACGACCATCATTTTGCATCAATGGGAGATATCGCCCTTCTGCCAAAAAGTCGCCCGTAGTCTGCGTTACAAAGGTCTGAGCTTTGAGGCGGTGAATTACAACGGTGTGTTGGGGGCCAAGGTGGGCCGGCTCAGCAAAGTGGGCAAGGTGCCCGTGCTGGATATCAACGGCCGGCGTCTGCAAGACAGCACGAGGATCGTGCGTTACCTCGATGAGTGTCATCCCGAGCCCCCGCTCTATCCTGCCGAGCCTTCGCTACGTGCGTTGGCCGAGTTGTGGGAGGACTGGTCTGATGAGCTGCTGTACTGGTTCGAGGTGTATTTCCGTGTCAAGGATCCGTCCGCGCTGGAGCAAGCCGTGCAGCACTCCTGCGCAGGGAGGCCGGCACTGGAGCGCTTGCCCATACGGTTGGGGCTGAAAGTGGGACTGAGTCTGCAATTATTCAATCAAGGTCTGGGCCGTATGGCACGGGAAGACGTGGAAGCGGAGTTTGTGCGTCACCTGGATCGTATCGAAGTGGCGCTAGCTGCCACCGGCTGGCTGGTGGGTAATCGCCTCAGCATTGCGGATATTTCAGTGGCTAGCCAGCTCCTTGAAGTACAGCGCACCAGCGTGCCCATGGGCGCGGTTTTACAGGAAAGACCACATATCCAAGCGTGGTTCAAGAATATCCAGACCCTGGATTGATCATCTACCGAAACGATTGGGCATGGCCCTGGCCAACCCATGGAGAGCATCATGAGTGTTAGCGAAACTCCTTGGCAGCAAACGGCTTGCATTCTGTGTTCGCGCAATTGTGGGCTGACCGTTCAGATCGAGAACGGGCAGTTCACCCGCATTCGTGGCGACGACGATCATCCGCTCACCAAGGGCTACATCTGCCAGAAAGCGGCGCGGCTGGCGCATTACCAGCACCATGGTGACCGTTTGCAGCATCCGCTGCGGCGCGAGCCCGACGGCCGTTTTGTACGCGTGAGCTGGGACGACGCGCTGACCGACATTGCCGCGCGGCTGGTCGCTCTGCGCGAAAAACATGGTGGCCGGAGTTTTGCGTTTCTCGGTGGTGGCGGGCAGGGCAATCATCTGGGGGGCGCCTACAGCGGTCAGTTGCGTGCCGCGATGAAAAGCCACAATGCCTACAACTCGCTGGGTCAGGAAAAGACGGGCGACTTCTGGCTGAATGGCCGCCTCTTCGGGCGCCAGACCTGTCACACCACCGAAGATGTCGAGCATGCCGACTTTGTGTTGTTCATCGGCTGCAATCCCTTCCAGGCACATGGCATCCCGAACGCGCGCGACACACTCAAGCATCTGCAGAAAGACCCGGCGCGCACCATGGTGCTGGTCGATCCGCGGCGAACGGAAACTGCCCGCTACGCCGACATCCATTTGCAACTCAAGCCGGGCACGGATGCGTATCTCATGAGCGCGATGCTGGCCATCATCGTGCGCGAAGGGTTGCACGACCGAGACTTCATCGCCCGCCACTGCGCGGGCTTCGACGCCGTCGAAAAAGCGCTATTGGACATTCCGGTCGAAGATTATGTGCGCCGTGCCGATGTGGCACTGGCCGACGTAGAAAAGGTGGCGCGCGGCTTTGCCACGGCAAAATCCGCCTGCGTGCGCATCGACCTCGGCATCCAGCACACGCTGCACACCACGCTGAATGGTTATCTGGAAAAGCTGCTCTATCTGGTCACCGGCAACTTCGGCATCAAGGGCGGTAACAACCTGCACACCATGTTCCTGCCCATTCTCGGGCATACCGATGAACGCCGCCCGCGCATCAAACGCACGGCCTACCACCGGATGTTCCCGATTGCCGGCATTCTGCCGCCCAATATCCTGCCGGATGAAATCCTGAAGGCGGGCGATGCACGCATCCGCTCGGTATTCGTCGATAGCTGCAATCCCTTGCTGACCTGGCCGGATACCGCGGCTTACCGCGAGGCTTTTGCCTCGCTCGACTTGATGGTGGTGGTTGATGTGGCGATGACGGAAACCGCGCGCATGGCGCATTACGTGCTGCCGGCGGCATCGCAGTTCGAAAAATGGGAGGCCACCGGCTTCAATCTGGAGTTCCCGTCCAACGCATTCCACTTGCGTCAGCCATTATTGCCGCCGGCACACGAGTGCCTGCCGGAGCCGGAAATCTACACGCGTCTGCTGGAAAAAATGGACGCCATTCCCAAGGCCTTCCCTTGGCTTGCGCGTATTGCCCGGCGCGAGCCGGCCGCCGGTGCACACCTGGGCTATATGGCGGCGTTTGCCGCCTTGCTGGTGCGTCAGCGCAAGCTGCTGCCGTTTGCGCCGTCCATTCTCTACCGCACGCTGGGGCCTACTTTGCCCGATGGTGCGGCCGCCGCGGCGCCGTTGTTGCCACTGTCGATGTTGTATGCGCAAAAGTATCCGGCGGAGGTGCGCCGTGCCGGCCATGCCGGAAACCGCCTGACGCTGGGCACGGCACTGTTCCGCGCGATTCTCGCCAGCCGCTCCGGCACGCTCATCAGCACGCATGAATTCCGCGACATGTGGACACTGATGGGCACGACCGACCGCCGCGTGCGTCTCGAAATTCCCGAGATGCTCGATGAGCTTGCCGCCTTGCGCGACGAAGTGCCACCGGGCGCGGATTTCCCGTTCATCCTGATGGCGGGTGAGCGCCGCAGCTACAACGCCAACCAGATTTACCGCGACCCGGCCTGGCGCAAAGTCGATCCGCATGGCGCGCTGCGCCTGCACCCGGAAGATGCCGCCGCGCTCGGTCTTGTTGATGGAGAGCAGGCGGTGTGCACGTCCAGCCGTGACAGCCTGACCGTGGTGGTCGAGATCGACGACAGCGTGCGCCGTGGCGTGGTGACGCTGCCGCATGGCTACGGCTTTCGCTATCAGGACAGTGCGCCGGTCGGCCCCGAGCTCAATCGTCTGACTGATGCCGCGCACTGCGACCCGCTGTCGCGCACGCCGTATCACAAATATGTCCCTGTCCATATCCGCAAACCGGAGGTTGCCCTGTGAACCCGAAAGAAATGACCGGCCTTGCCATCATGCAGGCCTTTGCCCAAGGCCTTTTCCCCCGGCCTGGTATCGCCAAGACCATGCCCATGGAGGTTGAGACCGTTGAGGCCAATCGTGTGGTGTTCCGGGTGACGGCCAACGAAAGCCACACCAATCCGCTGGGTGGAGTGCATGGTGGTTTTGCCGCCACCGTTCTGGACTCGGTCACCGGCTGTGCCGCGCACACCGCACTGGCGGCGGGCGAAAGTTACGGCACCATCGAGCTGAACGTGAAAATGTGCAAAGCGATTCCCTTCAACAAAACGCTGCGAGCCGAAGGGAAAGTCATCAATGTCAGCCGCCGGTTGGTGATTTCCGAAGGCTATATCCGGGACGATGACGACGTGCTTTACGCCTACGGCACCGCCACCAACATGATCTTGCGTGCAGGCGGCGCCGACTGATTCCGCTAGCCCTTCGCATGTCCTTCACGCCGCCCTTTATGTGGCCCAACGGATTAACCGATGGGTGAAGGTGCGGCGACTTGATGTCATTGCCGCGAGAGTCATGGCCGTGAGTGTCATGAAGTGAATGCTCGACGCACGAACGGAGTTTTCAGGGCGGCACTTAACAGCTTGCTGAAAATGTTTTTCAGCAAGCTGTTTCCCTGCCAGGGAGGGACGGGTCGCGAATCAATCACGCCCAAGCGATTGATTCAGCGTAGAGCGATTCCGGACATGTACCGGATCGCGGGCTGAAAAATACCCCTTGATGTATCGAATATGCGCTTCGGTGGGGCTCAAGGCGCAATGACTTTTGGGGGGCTTTTAAAAAGCCGGCAGCGTTCGGGTTGAGCCCTTCGACTGGTTCAGGAGAGCCCTGTCGAAGCATGAACGGCATTTTTCACCCAGTGGTTAGGTCAGCAAGGTCCTGTTGTGGCGCAGGCCGTGCCGCGACTGACAGGGCGGGAGCGATCTTCTACCATGCCGCCTTCCGTTCACGCCTTGCAGGTGAGGCCATGTCTGAATCGTTGAACCAGTTGCTGGCCATCATGGCCCGCTTGCGCGACCCCGAGCGTGGCTGCCCCTGGGATCTGGAGCAGGACTTTTCCACCATCGCGCCCTACACGCTCGAAGAAGCGCATGAGGTGGCCGACGCCATCGCCCGTGGCGACATGCGCAATCTGCGCGAAGAGCTGGGCGATTTGCTCTTGCAGGTGGTGTTTCACAGCCAGATGGCGGCTGAGCAGCAGTTGTTCGATTTTGAACAAGTGGCGGCCGGCATCGCTGAAAAAATGCTCCGCCGGCATCCGCATGTGTTTCCGGATGGCACGCTCGATGGCAGCGCCGTTGTGGCGGGCACAGATGCCGAGCCGTCAGGCGCGATCGGCGCGCCTGAAGTGGTGGCGAACTGGGAGGCCATCAAGCTGGCCGAGAAAGCCGCTCGTGGCGAGCGCCAGGACGGTGTGCTCGGCGGGGTAGCCGCCGGCCTACCAGCATTGATGCGTGCCGAAAAACTGCAGCGCAAAGCCAGCAAGGTCGGCTTTGACTGGAATGACCCTCGTGCCGTCATTGCCAAGATTCGCGAAGAGCTGGACGAGGTAGAAGCGGAGCTGGACGGCGGCAGCAAAGCGGCGCAAGAAGAAGAGTTGGGTGACCTGCTGTTTTGTGTGGTCAATCTCGCCCGGCATCTCAGCCTCGACGGCGAGCAGGCCCTGAAAAAAGCCAACGCCAAATTCGAGCGCCGTTTTGGCCATATCGAAAAGGTGCTGGCCGCGCGTGGTGTGTTGTTTGCAGATGCCAGCCTGGAACAGATGGAGGCCCTCTGGATCGAGGCCAAACAGGTGGAGCAGGCGGCCGGGCAATAACTGTGGTAGCGCGGTGGCACGATCAGTTTCGGTGTCTTTTTTCAGCTCGCGATTCCGGCCCATGTCCGGAATCGCTCTACGCTGAATCAATCACTCAAGAGTGATCGATTCGCGACCCGGCCATCCTTGGCCGGGAAACAGCTTGCTGAAAAGCATTTTTCAGCAAGCTGTTATGGGCGTGGGCCCAGCCGCTTCAGGAGTCTATGACAGGAACCCAGGACATGAGCTTATGACCTATGAGATGCATGATGGAGGTTTTTCCCGCATCAGCCGCTCATTCACAGTTTGCTGGGAAAGCCCGGTATGGGCGTTTTCAGCAAGCTGTTAAAGACACGCCAAGCGGGCCGCGACCCTGATGCTGTCGAGAAGTTCGCTGTTCAGCGTTGCCGCCCCGACCACAGAAGACCAGAATCCCGCCCATGACCTTGCTTGTTGATCCCTTCAATCGCCGCATCCGCTACCTGCGTCTGTCCGTGACCGACCGCTGCGACATGCGCTGTGTCTACTGCATGGCCGAAGACATGCAGTTCCTGCCCAAGGCATCGGTACTGAGCCTGGAGGAGCTGGCGCGCATTGCCCGCCTCTTTGTGAGCCTTGGCGTGGAGAAAATCAGACTGACTGGCGGTGAGCCACTGGTGCGTCAGAATCTCGTCTGGCTGGTGCGTGAGCTGACCGGGCTGGAGGGGCTGCGTGAGCTGGCCATGACCAGTAACGGCACGCGCCTCGCCGCAATGGCGACTGAATTGCGTGAGGCGGGTTTGCAGCGGCTCAATATCAGCCTCGACAGTCTGCACCCGGCGCGCTTTCGCGAAATGACCCGTGTCGGTGATCTTGATGCCGTGCTCGCTGGTATCGCCGCCGCGCATGCGGCCGGTTTTTCCGGCATCAAACTCAACAGTGTGATTTTGCGTGGCCGCAATGATGATGAAGTGGCCGATCTCGTGGCCTTCGCCTGCGCCCATGCCTGCGACATCAGTTTTATCGAGGAAATGCCACTGGGCCGGATTGATGAGCATGATCGCCGCGAGAGCCTAGTGACCAGCGCGGAAATCCGTGAGCGACTGGCCGCGAGTTTCGATTTACGGCCCTCCACTGAAAGTACCGGCGGCCCTTCACGCTATTGGCGCGTGGCTGGTAGTGAAACCCGTGTCGGTTTCATTTCGCCGCACAGCCACAATTTTTGCGGCGATTGCAACCGTGTGCGGGTAACGGTGGAGGGGCGCCTGCTGCTGTGTCTCGGGAACGAACACAGTCTGGATTTGCGGGCGCTGATGCGTGAGCAGGGCGCCAGTGACGAGGCCTTGCGCGAGGCCATTGTCGAGGCTCTGCAGCTCAAGCCCGAGCGTCATCATTTTGATGACGCCGATGCGCCCAAGATCGTCCGCTTCATGAGCATGACCGGCGGTTGAGCGCCGCAGACTTCAGCGCCCTCGCATTGGAGTGAGTGCCCTGGCGTGGGGCCGGTGCTGGCGTCAAGGTGTGGCCCTCACCCTGACCCTCTCCAGGAGGGAGAGGGGATTGCGGTGCTGAAGCAAGTGGCGGGGCATAGGTCAGACGGTTTGCGCCGTGGGGGCATGGGGTGGGCATGAGGCGCCAGTGTTACGGCGCTATTGCGTTGGAGTGCGTGCTCTGATGCAGGGCCGGTGCTGGCGTCAAGGTGTGGCCCTCACCCTGACCCTCTCCCGGAGGGAGAGGGGATTGCGGTGCTGAAGCGAGTGGCGGGGCACAGGTCAGACGGTGCACGAAGGGGAGTTACAGCACGGTCTGCGTACGCATGAGCCCGGCCGCAGACGTGCGACGCTAAAGCAAATCAGACGGCGTCGCCGCGAGCGCGTGCTGCCCGCAGCTTCATGCGCCGGACCATATGCCGAAGGCCTTCACCCACCGCCATCATGCCCATGGTGGCGGTGACCACCGTCGCAGAACCGTAGCCCGTGCAACTCAGGTTGCCACTCTCGCAGGCCACGCCATCCGGTGTGTGTACGGCTTGGTCGGAATACACACAGGCGATGCCGAATTTTTCCTCAGGCTTTTTCGGAAAGCCGCAATCACGGCGCAATTGCCGCCGCACTTTGGCGAGCAAGGGGTCACGGTGCGTGCGCGTGAGGTCGTCCACCCGCAGTTGCGACGGGTCGGTCTTGCCACCGGCTGCACCGGCGACCACCAGCGGAATACGTCGGCGGCGGCACCAGACCGCGAGCGAAATCTTGGCGTCCACGTCATCGGTGCAGTCGAGCACCAGATCGGGGGTGTCGGCCAGCAGCGTGGCGATGTTGTCGCGGGTGAGGAAATCATCGACGAGCGTGAGGCGGATGGCAGGGTTGATGCCGCGTGCCCGCTCGGCCAGTACGTCGATCTTGCCGCGGCCGAAAGTGTCGGTCAGGGCGGGAAGCTGGCGGTTGACGTTGCTCTCGACCAGCACATCCATGTCGATGAGTGTGAGGTGGCCGATGCCGGTACGCGCGAGCGCCTCGATGGCCCAGGAGCCGACCCCGCCAGCCCCCGCCACCAGCACATGGGCGGCTTGATAGAGCGCAAAGACATCATCGCCATACAAGCGGGCGGTGCCGGCAAAGCGCCGATCAGACGCGTCAGTGTGGCCGTCTGCCGGGGTGTGGGGGTGTGCGGAGGCGTCTGCAGAAGAAGTCATTGAGGCGGGCGTGTGCCGGTCCGGTAGCCGGAAGAGGCGGCGATTATACGCTGTGACACAAGCCCTCTCGCCAGCGCCGCCACAGTGGGTAGACTCGGCACTTCATTGCGTTGCGGAATCCTGCCCATGTTCCCGAATCCTTCCGACCTGCACCAAGGGGTCAGCAGCATTGCGGCGTTTATCCAGTTGTCGGTCGCTCCCGTGTTTCTTCTGACCGGGGTCGGCGCCATGCTCGGTGTGCTGACCAACCGGCTCTCGCGCATCATCGACCGTGCCCGGCAACTGGAAGACCGCTACGAGGTGGCCACCGCGTTCGATACCCGCGCACGCTTGCATCAGGATTTGCGTCTGCTCTCGGTACGGGCGCGGCTGGTGAGTTGGGCCATCAGCCTGAGCACACTCTGCTCGCTGTTCGTTTGCACCATCATCACCGCGCTGTTTCTGGAGGCGCTGCTCGATACCTATTTCCCGGGCGTGGTGCCGGTGCTGTTCATCCTGGCCATGTTCGCCTTCATCATTGGTCTGCTGCTGTTTTTGCGCGAGATTTATCTGGCCACTGCCGCCTTGCGCATCGGCCCCGGCGACAGGGACCGCTCATGAAGCGCTGGCGACAAGTGTTGATGCTCGTGGCGGCGATGGCCGCGAGTGCCGTGCCTTCAGGAAGTTACGCCGCTGCCGCCGCCCCATGGGAGTTGGCCAGCGACAGCAACGGCATTCGTGTGTACACGCAGGCCGTGCCCGGGCAAGACCTGAAGAATTTTCGCGGCGTGGTGCGTGTGAATGCCTCCATGCGCCATGTGGTGGCGGCGCTGGTGGATGTGGAGCAGATGCCACAGTGGTTTTTCAATTTGCGCGAGGCACGCTTT
>JAUXNL010000056.1 GCA_030684415.1 Moraxellaceae bacterium
GCCCGTCAGGGCCGTCGCGCCTGCAGCGAATTGTTCGGCCACTTACCCACAAACGACATTCATTCTGGCGCATCGTCATCCGCCGGCTTAATGGAAAGACGGTCTGAAAACCCTGGGTATAGCGTTGAAAGTGAATCAAGAATTCCGTTAACAAGCTCCACTCCATCAGGCAGAGCGTTCTCTAGAATCCTGTGGCCCGGCAAGGGCACCCGATGTAACCGATGGAGCGGATTGAGGCAGTGCGCCATGCAGCAATCACGCTGCGCTCCCCAGTGGCCGTGTACAAAGTTTGATGTCCACCCAAAATACGAATCGTAGATGTCCTTTGTTTCACAACTCTCTGACATCTTTCTAAGATCCTTTCCGCTCCAGCTTCCAAGCTCGATATTCAGATATTCCTGGAAGTAGTCCTCATTGGAGAGCGTTTCCAAGACCGATTCGCTAATGTGGCTTGGTACATCTTTACCTAACTTCTCAAGCTTCAGTAGCGCAAGCTTTGCCTGACCCGAACCGTAACTCCTGTACTTTTCCCACAACGCAGCATCATTTTCTGCGGCTAAGTAGGCTAGCGTAATTCTGCACTCTGCAAGGGTCCTTAGCAGAAGCCTCCCCGAGATGCTTGAGAAGTTGAGAGAGACGCACATTTCAGTTATCAGCGATAGTGCGTAGAAAGCGAATCCATACGAACCATCATGCTTAGCGTCTACACCCGTAGTAGTTAGCGTTGAGAACCAATGTTCAACAAGAGCTGCATGCATTTCCGAGATTGCCTTGAAGAGGTCCTTGCGATCATGGCGCTCTTCATCCTCACTCGGCGGCAGCACGGGTGTGCAATGTGTTTTATCTAAACACTCCTTCCAAAATTCTTCATTCCACGCGGGACCGCCATCTGGAGACATTGCGGTTACGCTCATTTCCATTGCTCGAATGGATGGCCTAACGCTGCGCTGGTCGCCATGATTCGGATATTTTGCGATTCCCTCCAGGATATCTCCCGGCATACGCATTCTTCCAAGCGCTATTGGGTATAGCAGTGAAACCCACCTTACGTCTGTG
>JAUXNL010000061.1 GCA_030684415.1 Moraxellaceae bacterium
GCCCTCGCCCACTTCCAGGCGCACGAACTGGACAACCTTGGCGCCGGCCTTGGCGAGCAATGCACCCACCTTGGTATCCGGATCCTTCACGAAGGCCTGCTCGACCAAGGACACTTCAGCCAGATACTTCTTGACCGAACCTTCCACCATCTTTTCAACAATGTTGGCAGGCTTGCCGGACTCAGCAGCCTTGGCTTCAGCAATCTCACGCTCTTTCGCAATCAGAGCGGGAGCAACGTCTTCCGGTGTAATGGCTTCGGGCTTGGCGGCGGCAATGTGCATCGCCACATCTTTGGCCAGCTCTTCATTTCCACCCTCAAGCGCTACTACAACACCAATCTTGAGGCCGTGGATATAAGAGGCGAGCAAGGCTCCCTCAATCAGCTGGGCACGGCGCAGCTGGATGTTTTCACCAATTTTCTGCACCAGCGCCACACGGGCCTCTTCAACGCTCACACCGTCATAATCAAGCGCAGCGATTTTGGCCACATCGGTTTCGCGTGCAGCAAGTGCGATGCCAGCTACCTTGTTGGCAAACGCACTGAAATTGGAGTCACGCGCAACAAAGTCAGTCTGACTGTTCACTTCCAGGATGATGCCAGTGGTACCCGACTGGGCAACGATGATGGCGCCTTCCGCAGCGATGTTGCCGGCTTTCTTGGCCGCCTTGGCCTGACCTGATTTGCGCAGGTTGTCGATGGCGGTTTCGATGTCACCAGCGGCATCCGTCAGTGCCTTTTTGCACTCCATCATGCCAAGACCGGTACGGTCACGCAGTTCTTTCACGAGGCTGGCGGTGATTTCTGCCATGGTTACAATCCTCTGTTGGTGCCGGGGCGTCATACCCCGTGCATAAAAAATTGAGGGAAAAAAGGGGGCGGCTGCCCCCTTTTAAAAGGAAAGTAGAGCGCGGGTATTACTCGGCCGCAGCGCTTTCCACTTCCACAAAGCCATCGGCCTCACGGCCGCCATGCGTAGCAGAATATTCCTTGCCTTCGAGCACGGCATCCGCCATTGCACTGACGTACAACTGAACGGCACGGATGGCATCGTCATTACCGGGAATGACATAGTCAACGCCAGCAGGGTTAGAGTTGGTATCCACGATACCGATCACTGGAATGCCAAGCTTGTTGGCTTCAGTGATGGCAATCTTTTCGTGATCAACATCCACCACGAAAATAGCGTCGGGCAAGCCGCCCATGTCCTTGATACCGCCCAGCGACTTTTCCAGCTTTTCTTTTTCACGCGTACGCTCAAGCGCTTCACGCTTGGTCAGACGAGCAAACGTACCGTCTTCGATCTGGGCCTCCAGATCCTTCAGGCGCTTGATGGACTGGCGAATGGTCTTCCAGTTCGTGAGCATGCCACCCAGCCAGCGATGATCAACAAAGGGCATGCCACAACGTGCAGCCTGCTCGCGAATGATGGGAGCAGCAGCGCGCTTGGTGCCGACGAACAACACCTTGTTCTTGTTCGAGGCCAGCTTGTTGACGTAGGTGAGCGCGTCATTCAGGGCGGGAACCGTGTGTTCGAGATTGATGATATGGATTTTGTTGCGGGCGCCAAAAATGTACTGCGCCATTTTGGGGTTCCAGAAACGTGTCTGGTGACCGAAATGCGCGCCAGCCTGCAACAGCTCGCGCATGGATACTTGTGCCATGAGTGGACTCCGGTTTGGGTTAGGCCTCCACATTTCCCGACTGCCAACCTTCCTTTCTCGAAAGGCACCCGGACAGACGTGTCGAAATGTGTGCGGTTTATGGGGATCGCCCTTCAGACTTTACCCTTGTGCAACAAGGGTTTGCCGAAAAGCGCCGCGCTTTATACCATAGCGCCCCTTTCGCCTCAACCGCCGATGCCACCCGGCCTTAACCTCACCGAGCCCCGCATGAGCCAGTTGATCAAAACCGCTGAAGACATAGAAGGCATGCGTATTGCCGGCCGCTTGGCCGCAGAGGTGCTCGAGATGATTGGCCCACACGTCGTGCCCGGAACCAGTACTGGCAGGCTGGACAGCCTATGCCATGACTATATTGTCGGAGTGCAGCAGGCGACCCCCGCGCCACTGAACTACGGTGGGGGCGGCGGGCGCATCCCCTTTCCCAAAAGCATCTGCACCTCCGTCAACCATGTGGTGTGCCATGGGATACCCAGTGACTCAAAGGTCTTGAAAGACGGCGACATCATCAATATCGACGTCACCGTGATCAAAAATGGCTATCACGGCGATACCAGCAAGATGTTTGTGGTGGGCAAAGGCTCCATTCTGGCGGAGCGCCTGATCCGTGTGACCCAAGAGGCACTGTACAAATCCCTGGCACTGGTACGGCCGGGCTGCCGTCTGGGCGATATCGGCCATGCCATCCAGAAGCATGCGGAGGCCAACCGCTTTTCCGTGGTGCGCGACTTCTGTGGACACGGCATCGGCAAGGTTTTCCACGAAGAGCCACAAGTGTTGCACTATGGCCAACCCGGAACCGGCATGGAGCTGATGGCCGGCATGACCTTTACCATCGAGCCCATGATCAATGCCGGAACTTTTCACACCAAAGTCTTGCCCGATGGCTGGACTGCCGTGACCAAGGACCACAAGCTGTCCGCGCAGTGGGAGCACACCATCCTGGTCACCCCCACCGGAACGGAAATCCTGACCGCGCGCAAGGAAGAAGACTTCCGCTTTCTTGCCACCTGACGAGACCGCCATGAACACCATGCAGGACCCCGGCTTCGACACCGAGCTGTTCGATCCCGCCCGACTGGATACGGGTGAGGCCCTGCCTAGAGAGGCCTATCGGGATGCACTGAAGCATGCCCAGACGGTGATGTTCGAGCGCTTTGGCACGGGTGAAGACATCGTCAGACTGGTTGCCATGCGTGCGTGGGTAGTGGATGGCGTACTCGCCCACGCTTGGCAAGGGCTTGGCCTGAACGCCTATCCAGACATCGCACTCATTGCCACCGGCGGCTATGGCCGAGGCGAACTACACCCAGGCTCCGATATTGATGTACTCGTCCTGCACACTCAGGTCGCCCTCGGCGAAGATGAGGGCCGGCGGATTACCGACTTCATCACCTTGCTATGGGATCTCGGCCTTGAGATCGGGTCCAGCGTGCGCTCGTTGAGCGAATGCACCGAGGCAGCACGCAGCGATATCACGATCGCCACCAACCTGATGGAGTCGCGCACCATCATCGGAAATGATTCTCTGCGCAGCGAAATGCAGGCCCTGACAGGCCCCGATCATCTTTGGCCCGGCAAAGCCTTTTTCAAAGCCAAATGGGATGAGCAAATTGCTCGTCATGGCAAACACAACAACACCGAATACAACCTTGAGCCTGATCTTAAAAATGCTCCGGGAGGCCTGCGCGACATCCAGACAGTCGGCTGGGTTGCCAAACGTCACTTTGGTGCGTCCACACTGCATGACCTCGTTGGTCACGGGTTCATCACGGAAAACGAATATCAACAGATAAGAGATGGGCTTACCCTTCTATGGCGTATCCGCTTTGCACTACACATGATTGCAGGTCGCAGCGAAAATCGCCTGCTTTTTGACTATCAGCGCCAAGTCGCTCTCCTCTTCGGTTATGCCGACACCGACGCAAATCGCGCCGTCGAGCAACTGATGAAGTCCTACTACCGCGCTGCAATGGCCATTTCGATGCTCAACGAAATGCTGTTGCAGTACTTCGACGAAGCCATCCTGCGCGCAGAAGATGATGCCGTCATCACACCCGTGAACTCCCGATTCCGGTTGCGCGACAGTTACATCGAGGTAACCTCAAACGAGGTTTTCAAACGAACGCCCGCCGCACTAATAGAAATTTTTGTGCTCCTCGGGAATGATGCCGAGATTCTAGGCGTAAGGGCCAGCACCATCCGCCTGATCATGGAAAGTGCCGATCTTATCGACGACCGCTTCCGAAATGACATCCGCAGCACTTCGCTATTCATGGAGCTTTTGCGCTGCCAACATGCACTTTTTTCATCACTGCGCCGAATGAAGCGTTATGGGGTTTTGGGCCGCTATATTCCGGCCTTTGGTCGGATCATCGGGCAGATGCAATACGACCTTTTCCATATTTATACAGTCGATGCGCATACTCTTTTGGTGCTGAAAAACATGCGCCGCTTCCGCTATCCGGAAGTAGAGGAAAAGTTCCCGGTAGTTGCCAAGGTTGCCCAACTTCTACCCAAGATTGAGCTGCTCTATTTGGCAGGCCTTTTCCATGACATCGCCAAGGGCCGAGGTGGCGATCACTCCGAGCTTGGAGCTGTCGACGCTCGCGACTTCTGTCTGCATCACGGGCTTGGAAAGTGGGATGCCAATCTCGTCGCCTGGCTTGCCCAAAACCACCTTGTCATGTCCATGACCGCCCAGAAAAAAGACGTATCGGACCCTGACGTCATCAATCAGTTCGCCCAGAAAGTAGGCGATATCGTCCATCTGGACTATCTTTATGCCCTGACAGTAGCCGACATTTGTGCGACTAACCCTAACCTTTGGAATTCCTGGCGCGCTAGCCTGCTTCGTCAACTCTATACCCAGACCAAGCGTGCACTGCGTCGCGGACTGGGAAACCCTATCGACAAACAAGAATGGATTGACGAAACACGCAGCAGCGCACTGGCCCTGCTAAAAACCGCCACCATTGATCCCGGCACAATCAACCGGATATGGGACGACCTTGGCGATGACTACTTCCTGAGAGAAAGTGCAAAAGATGTTGCATGGCATACGCAGGCCATCGTCCAGCACGCTGACAATGAAGGCCCACTTGTCCTCATCAAAGAAAGCAGCAGTGAGCAGTTTGAGGGCGCCACACAGATTTTCATTTATACACGCGACATGCCTAATCTTTTTGCGGCCACAGTCGCCGCCCTGGACCAGATGCATCTCACCGTTCTTGATGCACGCATCATTACAGCACGGAGTCAGTTCTCACTGGACACCTATGTTGTTCTTGATGAAAACGGCGCGACCATACGTGACACACAACGCATTGATAACATCAGGGAAACACTGGTTCGGACACTCTCACAGCCCGACAAATTCCCCGAAATTGTGCACCGACGCATGCCCCGGATGTTGAAGCACTTTGATCTCAAAACCGACGTCACCATCAGTAATGACATCGTTAACCAGCACACGATAGTCGAGGTCATTACACTTGACAGGCCAGGCCTGCTCGCCCGTATAGGACGCTTATTCATGGACAGCGGCGTTGTGTTGCAAAATGCCCGGATTGCCACCTTGGGAGAGCGTGCTGAAGACGTTTTTTTCATTACCGACAAACAAAGACAGCCGATTGCCGATCCGCTGCTTTGTGAGCAGCTGGCAAACAGGCTCCGTGAACAACTTGACTTGGCAGGCTGAGACCAGCACAACTCGGCATACTCATCATTGCACAGGCAAAAGAGCTAATCATGAACCCCGAACTGGCCAGATTGCATGCCTATCCGTTTGAAAAGCTGGCACAGCTCTTCAAGGGAATAACGCCGCCAGCCAATCTCTCTCCGATTGCACTTTCAATTGGAGAGCCCAAGCACAGCTCGCCGGAATTTGTAAAAACGGCGCTCACCAGCAATCTGGGACAGCTCGCCGTTTACCCCACCACCAAAGGCATACCCACACTACGCGAAACGATTGCTGAATGGTTAATACGACGATTCAAGCTTCAGCGAATGGATGCTGACACCGAAATTCTTCCTGTCATGGGTACGCGTGAGGCACTTTTCTCGTTTACCCAAGCCGTCATTGACCGGTCAAAAAAATCACTCGTCGTCATGCCGGATCCGTTCTATCAAATATATGAAGGCGCCGCTTTTCTTGCTGGCGCTGAGCCTTACTATTTGCCCTGTGCATCACGCGATTCCTTCATGCCTGACTACGATGCTGTGCCTGATGCGATTTGGCAAAGCACACAACTACTGATTGTATGCTCCCCCGGAAATCCGACTGGCGCTGTCACTACCACTGCCACATGGAAAAAACTGATCTCGCTAGCGGATCGATTCAATTTCACGCTGTTAGCTGACGAGTGCTACTCGGAACTTTACTTTGACGAGACCTCCCCGCCAGTCGGCTTGCTGCAAGCTTGCGCAGAAATCGGCCGCCACGATTATGCCCGCTGCGTGGTATTCCATTCCCTATCCAAGCGCTCCAATCTGCCCGGGCTACGGTCTGGCTTTGTCGCTGGCGACGCCAAGCTCATAAAGCCTTATCTTCTTTATCGCACCTACCACGGCGCAGCCATGCCAGTGCAGAACCAGCTGGCATCAATTGCCGCGTGGAAAGACGAAGAGCATGTCCAAGAGAACCGCCGCCAGTATCGCAGCAAATTTGCGAGCTTCCATACGCTGATGGACAATGCTTTACCGCTTGTCATGCCTGATGCCGGCTTTTACTTCTGGGTCTCAGTCCCATTCCCGGATGATGAGTTTTGCCAGCGGCTTTATGCCCAATCCAATGTCACCGTTTTGCCTGGACGCTATCTTGGCCGTGACGTGAATGAAGTAAACCCAGGCGCAGGATATGTCCGGATGGCTTTGGTTGCCTCGCAAGAAGAGTGTGCTGAGGCGGCCATTCGCATACGTGACTTCGTGCGCTCTCATGAGCTCAACCGCATCTGATTCTTTACTTTTAATTAGGAGATTTTTATGAGCTTGCAAAGCCTTATTGAGAGCGCATTCGAGCAGCGCGCCGAATTTTCCCCAGGAAATGCGCCGTCGGATGTTCGTAATGCCGTCAACGAAGTGCTTGCCGAACTTGATGCAGGAACCCTGCGCGTCGCCGAAAAAATAAATGGCGAATGGCATGTGAATCAGTGGTTAAAAAAAGCCGTTTTGCTGTCTTTTCGGCTGAATGACAATGAGCCTCAGCCAGGTGGAGGAGCCATTCAGTACTATGACAAGGTCAAGACCAAGTTTGCTGACTGGACGCCTGCACAGTTCGCCGCCGCAGGCGTTCGTGTCGTACCGCCAGCAACGGCACGCAAAGGCTCATTTATTGCGCGAAATGTCGTGCTCATGCCCTCCTACGTCAATATCGGCGCCTACGTGGACGAAGGCGCCATGGTTGATACATGGGCCACTGTCGGCTCTTGTGCGCAGATTGGAAAAAACGTTCATCTTTCTGGCGGTGTTGGCATCGGCGGTGTACTTGAGCCCCTGCAAGCCAACCCCACCATCATTGAAGACAATTGCTTCATAGGAGCGCGCTCGGAGATTGTAGAGGGCGTGATTGTTGAAGAGGGTGCCGTCATTTCCATGGGCGTCTATATCGGCCAAAGTACTAAAATCTATGACCGGGAAACAGGTGAGGTCAGCTATGGACGCATTCCAGCAGGATCCGTAGTCGTATCGGGAAGCCTTCCATCTGCTGATGGAAAATACAGTCTTTATTGCGCTGTAATCGTAAAAAAAGTAGATGCAAAAACCCGCAGCAAAGTCGGCATCAATGAACTACTACGCGCCGACTGATCAAAGCGCAGTGAATGAAAAGCAGTAGACCCCGCTTTTCATTCACTGCCTCTCAATACCGGAAATGAATCAAAAAATAATGATTACCGTTTATGGCATAAAAAATTGTGACACGATGAAAAGAGCCCTGAAATGGCTTGATGAAAACGGCATTAGCTACGACTTGCATGACTACAAAAAATCTGGCGCTCCAGCCACATTGATCAAGTCTTGGGAAAAGCAGCTTGACTGGACTGAGCTACTTAATCGTCGTGGCACTACCTGGCGCAAGATTTCCACAGATGTGCAGGCGACTATCACTCGCGAAAAAGCGATTCAACTGATGTCCGACCAGCCCTCACTGATCAAACGACCGATTCTCGACATCAGCGGGAAGCTGCTTTGTGGATTCGATCCTGAAATTTGGGCGAAGGCACTGCAAATCCAGTAGCGGCTATTTACTATCCGTGGTGATCTGCGATGGCGGATGTGCCTGGGCCATTTTCTTGCTCAGCATCCAGTCCGTTACCATCAATACCAAGGCCGATATCACCAGCACCATGTGTATCCTGATCTCCCAGAGCAAGGTGTGCTCAGAGAGATTCGCAGTATTGATAAAGCTTCGTAGAAGATGAATCGAAGAAATGCTGATCAGGGCTACACCCAGCTTTACTTTAAGAACACCGGCATCAATGTGGTCAAGCCAGTCGGGCTGATCCGGATGATTATCAAGATGGAGGCGGCTGACAAACGTTTCATAGCCACCGATGATGACCATGACCAACAGATTGGCAATCATGACCACATCAATCAACCCCAAGACCTGTAGGAGAATGTCATTCTCTGTCAGGTTTGGCAGGTTCATGACCATCGCGGCCAGCGACTTCAAGAACTTCCAGGCATATACACCCAGGGCCACAATCAGGCCCAGATACATGGGCAGTTGCAGCCAGCGGCTCCAGAAAATGAAGCCCTCGATACGGCGCACTGTTTTTTCCATGCCTAACTCCTTGAAATTGCGGGAATTCTACTGATAGCCTCCAAGGCCGCCAAGCACTAATTTCGCACCAAAACGGCGCAAAAAAAGTCCGCCTAAATTAGCTCAGAAACCGCTGAGGGCATTGAATTGGCAGTGATTCTGCATATAATCGAGAGCGAAGTAGGCTAAGGCCGCCCCCATCCAAGGAGTAATCATTATGCGTCGCACACTGATAGGACTGGCCCTCGGCCTCGTGCTTCCCCTCGGCATTGCTCATGCCGACGTTGCCAGTGATCTTAAGGCTGGCCAACCCATGCAGACCGTCCTGACCAATGCTCTGAAAAACAATGTGTCTATAGAGGCGGCTCTGCGCGAAGTGCTCAAAGCCTCTCCCGATCAGGCATATGCCGCCATTTCTGCGGCACTTCAGCTTAGCCCTGACCAAGCAGCCAACATTGTTTCTGCTGCACTCAGCCGCGAATACAATCTGAATGCCCCCCAAGTTGTCGTTGCGGCCCTGCAGGGTGCACCGGAAAAGGCTGGCGTAATTGTCCCGACCGCAATCGTCAAGTCAGCCAGCTTCTACACAGTCCCGATTGTTCAGCGTGCACTTGCTGATGGTGTTGATGGCTCCAAGTTTGTTCCCCAAGCCATGCGCACCTCTCCGCGCCAGTCAGCCACTATCCTCTCTCAGGCACTCCGCTCTGCCTCCCAGCAGACGCGCGCCATCATGGAGGCGGTAATTGCAGATCAGCCCGACAAAGCTGTTGAGTACGTGAAGATCGCCCTTGATGCAAAAGCACCTGCTGGAGATGTTTTGGCTGCTGCTTTCAAGGTCGCCCCGCGCCAAGCTGATGCAATTGCAGCTGCTGCTAGCGAGAAGGGTGTGCCTACTCAAACAATTGCAGCTGCTGCTGGCGCTGCAGGACTGCAGGTTGCAGGCTACAATGCACCCGGAGCGAATAGTGGGACCAGCCAAGCTCGGCCGAGTGGCATGACGCTGCAGCCCAATGGCCTGTCGGGCAGTGGCAGCGGTGGTGGCGGCGGCGGCGGCTCTCCTGCAAGCCCCAGCTAAGCTGTAACTGCTATCCCTAAAAGGGCCAGATTTTCTGGCCCTTTTCTATTTAAGCCTCACGAATGCTCTCCCGGATATGCAAAGCCAACATCCTCTTGCCGACAAATTTGCTTTTGCCAGCCTATGCTTTCTGGTTGTCTGGGCACCGATTCCATTGGGTAGCAATCGTGTATGGAGTGCAGAGCTCTTACAGCTATTAGTCGCAGTGATCGCAGCAAACTGTTGTTGGCTACTCGCAAGAAAAAAAATATCGCCAAGCGCTGCACTTCGCTCCTCCAAGCTCACTTTGGGACTATTTTTTTGTATTGCAGTCTGGAGCTCAATACAGCTATTACCACTTCCATATCATGATGGATGGCAAGAACTTAGTCATGACTTGAACTCGACTGCTTACAAGCTGCAAAAGAGCATTCTTTATACTTTGGTTTTGTTTATCACTCTCCAACTTGTGAATACGCGCCCACGGCTACAAGTATTCGCTCATGTCATTGTCATTAGCGGCGTGCTCCAAGCAGTTTATGCCGTCATCACCCTTCTGGGTGGACCTCAGTTCGACATCCTCACCATTAAAGGCATGTCATCCTACAAGGGGGATGCAACAGGAACCTTCATCAATCGCAACCACCTTGCCGGCTACCTGGAAATGACTCTTGCCGTTGGCACAGGATTACTGATTGCATCACTTGAGCTTGGAGAGGGCGGGAAAAGTTGGCGTGAACGCATTAGGCGCCTGTTACAAGCAATGCTGGGTGGGAAGGCGAGGCTACGCCTTTTTTTGGTCATCATGGTTATTGCACTGGTCATGACACACTCGAGAATGGGAAATGCTGCTTTTTTTGCCAGCATGGGCATTTGCGCAGTGATCGGCCTCATGCTTTTTCGTCAAAACTCACGCTCGATGGTCATTCTTTTTTCCAGCATGATCATCATTGATGTCTTTATTGTCAGCACATGGTTCGGGCTGGAGCGACTGGTACAGCGAATTGAAGGGACCGAAATTGCCACTGAGGAGCGCACAGATGTTAACGCCACAGCACTTCCTTGGGTGCAAGAAAACTGGCTAACCGGATCTGGTGCTGGCAGCTTTTCCAGCCAATTTCCAGCATATCGTACAGCGGACATTTCTGGCTTTTTTGACTTTGCCCACAATGACTATTTACAGATACTTGGCGAGTACGGGGTAATCGGCGGCAGTTTTTTTGCCGCAATCGTACTTCTTTGCCTTTATTCTGCGATTCAGGCGCAACGCGAACGGCGCAACTCACTACAGCGTGGAATGGCATTTGCTGCCATGATGGGCATCATGAGTTTGTTGATTCACTCAACAGTCGATTTCAACTTGCACATCCCTGCTAATGCGATGCTTTTCACAATATTATGCTCAATCGCGCTTATTGCGCGACACTTGAACACTGAGAAATCAGAATCATCCCGGCGAAACCAGAAGTCCATGCTGAATGAGGCATAAGCGACTGGGATTCACTAGCTGACGTGGCTAGGGCTGCCCAACCGCGCGCATGAGGCCCTCATAGCCGCGAGACATGGCGAGGCTCGATTACGGAAGCAGCCAGCACCGCCCCCTCGCCCTACTACTGTCTTGCCCTCTGCATCAAAACCTTCATATCACGAACTGCGGCAGACAGTCCTGAAAATATCGCTCTTGCGACTATGGCATGACCGATATTGAGCTCATTAATGGCAGAGATCGCAGCAATAGATGCTGTGTTGTGGTAGTGCAGACCATGCCCTGCATTAACGACAACACGTCCTGCGGCGTAATCCACTGCATCACGGACTCGTGCTAACTCACGATTTGTACTCTCGACTGTCAATGCATCAGCATAAGCACCCGTATGAATTTCGATAGTGGGTGCCCCAGCACGAATAGCCGCGTCGATTTGCGCAGCATCTGCATCAATAAAAAGAGAAACGTTGATTCCTTGCCTACCTAGTCGTTGGCAGGCCGCTTCAATTTTTTGAAACTGGCCCACCACATCCAGTCCTCCCTCAGTCGTCAGCTCCTGCCGGGTTTCCGGAACCAAACAAACATGTGATGGACGAATACTTTCTGCAAAGGCCAGCATAGTCTCTGTGACGGCCATTTCGAAGTTCATATGCGTTTGCAGTACATCTGCAATAAGCCTAACGTCACGCTCCTGAATATGACGCCGATCCTCGCGAAGATGC
>JAUXNL010000087.1 GCA_030684415.1 Moraxellaceae bacterium
GCGGGGTCCTGGCCC
The DNA here is from genome assembly GCA_030684415.1 of Moraxellaceae bacterium. Classification (GTDB taxonomy): domain Bacteria; phylum Pseudomonadota; class Gammaproteobacteria; order Pseudomonadales; family Moraxellaceae; genus UBA2031. The sequence continues at coordinate 16 of JAUXNL010000087.1, forward strand.
CGTGCCCGCATAAAGGACTCGCCGATTTCCAGGTACTGGGCCGGAAAGTGGAGATTGTCGAGTGCGCGGTCGGAGCGGGTCATGGCGGGAGCTGGAGCCGGGAGTGGGCCAGTATGGGCGGCCCGGCTCAGCGTGCAAAGCGCTCCTGTGTGGCCGGGCTGTAGGCGCTGTACACGAAAGCGGCTAGCAGAAGGAACCACTGACCATAGCTGGCGAGGCGGAAGGCATGCCCGCTCTCGATGTATTCGGGCGGCGTGATCAGCAGGAGCACCGGAAAGTTCAGGTAGAACGCGGGCACGCCGAGCAGGGTCAGTACGGTGAACAGGCTCCATTCGCGCACCCAGGCGGCCTCGCCGGCCTGCAGCGCCCAGGCCAGTGCGGCGGCCAGACCCAGGCAGATGGCCGCCCCGCAGAGCCAGGTGGCGCCGCCGGCCAGTGTTGCAAAGCTGGGCATGCCCATGTGCAGGCCCCAGTAGCCCATGACCAGTCCGGCCGCGGCGGACCCCGCCACCAGCCCCCAGCCCAGCACGACAGGCACGGGCTGCTGCCGCAAGAAGCTGCCCCAGACCAGCCACACGCCCAAGAGCAGACTGCCACCGCCGGCCGCCACGAAGAGCAGACGGCTGGGCAGATGGTTGCCGATCACGGCCTGGTCCAGTGCCAGCACGCCAGCCGGAATGGTGGCGCTGTCTCCCACATAGGCGCTCAGGCCCGGGGCCAGCAGGAAGTGATGAAGGAGCGCGATGAAGCCCGCGCCAAGGGCCGGCAGCAGCAGCCAAGCAAGCCACCGGCCCAGTGCCATGGCCTGTGGAAAGGCCTGCGGCGCGCGCGCCATGACGGCGATCGGCTTGCGTGCCTGCAGCAGGCGGTTGCTGGTGAAAATGCCGTAACCCACCAGAAAGCTGAAGGGAATCAGCCAGGCCGTGACCGCGTAATTGGCCTCGAGCTGGCGCAGCTCCGGCTGCCAGACGCCGAGCAGCATCCAGCCATAGCGCTGCAGGGGCGCGGTCAGCAAAAAGCCATAGCTGATGGCCATGTAAGCCTGGTGCTGGGCAATCTCGCGCCGGCGCAGGTGATGCATCGACAGGCCGACACTGGAGAGCACGCCGATGGCCAGCAGCCACAGACCGATCGTGAAGGTGAACTGGTCGTAGATGCGGGCCACCGGTGTCAGCACCAGATAAGTCATGGCCGCCAGCATGCCGACCACGGCGGCGCCGACATAGACCATGCCGAAGGCTCGGTGCCAGCGCGGGTAGCGGCGACGCAGCGCCGGCCAGAACTGCAGGGCGCCGAACAGCATGAGCAGGCCGCCCATGGTGTTGTGCAATGCCAGCATGTAGCCATGACTCGTGGGCATCTCGGCATAGTGCACCAAGGGCTCGCTGAGGCCCTGGCTGCCATACGCGTAGTGCGGGGGGGTGACGGCGGCGAGCGCGGCCAGGCCCATGCCGCTGTGCTCGGTAATCGTCGCCGTGGCCGGCAGGGGCGTGCCGCTGTCGGCACTCTGGCGCAACTCAAGCCGTTGCGCGACCACCTCGGCATTGCCGCTGCCCTTGAAATTCACATAGCCGGTATCCAGCGCGACCACGCCGTAGAGGCCCATGGCCAGGGCAAAGAGCAGGGCGATGCCGCGCAGCGCCCAAGTGGACAGTGAGGGGGCAATCGTGGCGTGCGAAGTGGAGTCGATGCTGGACATGGCGGACAGGCTGGGCAGTGGGCGACAGGCCGAGTCTAGTGAGAGCTGTCTGGCCTTGGTCGCCAATGTCTTGCTGTATCCGCCATCTTGGCCTGAGCTGCCGCTCGGCCGGTGAGTCCCGGGAGTCAGGCCTGCACGCGGCGTTGCCGGTGCAGGCCGAGATCAAAAATGATGTCCGCTGAGGCAATTGTTTCCGGCCGGTGCGCCACAATCACGCGAGTGATGGCCAGGCTGGCGATGGCGGCATTGACGCGTTCTTCGCAGTCGAGGTCGAGATGGCTGGTGGCTTCGTCGAGCACCAGTAGCGAGGGCTGTTTGTACAGCGCGCGCGCGAGCAGCACGCGCTGCTTTTGTCCGCCGGAGAGCACGGAGCCTAATTCGCCCACCAGTGTGTTGTAGCGCATGGGGCGCGCCATGATGTCGTCGTGGATGTCGGCGAGCCGTGCGGCATCTTCGATGCGGTCCTGATCGGCCTGCGGATCAAAAAAGCTGATGTTGTCGGCGATGGAGCCGGCGAACAGCATGTCGTCTTGCATCACGGTGCCCACGCGTAAGCGCCAGCTTTCGATATCGGCTTCTTGCAGGCTGCGGCCGTCAACGCGGATGTCGCCGTCTTCGGGTTTGAGAATGCCGAGCAGCAGATTCACCAGCGTGGATTTGCCACAGCCGGAGGGCCCGACAATCGCAACGGACTGGCCGGCCTGGATGTGCATGTCGAGGCCATCGAACAACCACGGTTCGCTTTCGCCATGGCGAAAACGCAAACGGCGCACGTCGATGGTGGCGGGCGCTGTATTTCGTTCGGTGGCGAGTGCGGTGCTGGCGGGATTTTCTGCCGGGGTGAGCACGATGTCGGCGAGGCGTTCGGCTTGCAGGCGCAGCATGGCGAGCTCGACGAGTTTGTCGATCAGGCCGCTGACGCGGCTGCCGAACATGCTCTTGTAGGCAATGAACGCCACCAGCAGGCCGACGGTGAATTGGCCGCTGATGACCATGCCAGCGCCGAGCCAGATGATGGCGATATTTTCGGCGCCAAAAATCAGGCCGCTGAGCAGGCCGAACACAATGCCAAGGCGTTGCGTGGTGAGGCCGGCGTTGACTTCGTCGACCAGTAGCGCGAGCCAGGCGTTGCGGCGCTCTTCCTGGCGGCCGAAGAGTTTGATGGCGCGGGCGCCGCGCACGGTTTCCAGAAAATGGCTTTGCGCTTTGGCCGCGTGCACGATTTCTTCTTCAGCGGCGAGCCGCAAGGGGCGGTACCACAGTGCGCGCAGCAGGGCGTACAGCGCGACGGCGCCAATGCTGATCCACGCCAGCTTGGGCGCATAAAGAAACATCATCACCAGCACGAGCACGGCCATCAGGCCGTCGAGCAGCGCTTCAACAAAGGTGGTGGTGAGCGTGTCTTGAATGGTGTCGATGGAGCCGAAGCGTGAAGCGATGTCGCCGAGATGCCGGCGGCTGAAATAATCCACCGGCAAATGGATGAGATGGCCGAACACATTGGCGCGCCAGCGGATGTTGAGGTGCGTGCCGAAATACAAAATCAGCCAACTGCGCAAGGCGGTGATGGCCTGCTGCATGAGCAGCAGCAACGCGAAGCCGAGCGCGAGCAGGGTGAGCAGGTCGGCGTCTTTGGCGGGCACGACGTTGTCGAGCACCCACTGCATGAACAGCGGCCCGATCAGCGCGAACAATTCCAGGGTCAGTGCCAGCAGCAGGATCTTGCCGAGCCAGCCGCGCAGGCCTTGTACTTCGCCGGTGAGCTGGCGCAGCGAGAGCGCGGGTTTGCGCGCGGCGGGTTTGAAGCCAGCGGCCGGCCACATTTCGGCGGCCACGCCGGTAAAGGCTTGACCAAGCTCGGCCAGAGGAATGCGGCGCTCGCCGCTGGCCGGGTCATGGATGATGGCGTGGTCGCGGTTCACTTCGCGCAGCACAACGAAGTGGTTGAAGTTCCAGTGCAGCAGGCAGGGCAGGCGGAGCTGATTCAAGTCTTCCAGTGCGAGCTTGACCGGGCGCGTGGCGAGCCCGAGTTCGCCGCCGATGCGCAGCAGGTCGGAGAGCCGCGAGCCCTGCAGCGATACCGGAAAGCGCCGGCGCAACGTGGCGACATCGATATGGTGGCCGTAATGCCCGGCAATCATGGCCAAGCAGGCAAGGCCGCATTCGGCCGCTTCTGTTTGCAGCAGCACCGGCAGGCGCGGCCGCCCGGAGAAATTCAGGCGGGACAGCAGCAGGTTCGGGGTCGTGTCGCTCATGTCTGCGCAGCTCTCAGAGTCGGCCGGAAACGGTGTACAGCGGCTCTAGCACCCACTCATAAAGCCGGCGCTGCTCCTGCATGATGTCGGCTTCGAGCAACATGCCGGGCTGCAGTGGCTGCTCTTCGCCATAAGCGCGCAAGGTTTGCCGCGCCAACTGGACGGTGATGCGGTAAACCGGTTCGTTGTTGCTGGTGGCGGGCTGCCAGCCCAGCGGCCGGCTGGCGAATTCCGCCGGGCCTAGTGCGGTGCGTGATACCTGGCGCACCGTGCCTTCGGCCTGCCCGAACTTCTGGTACGGATAGGCCTGATAGCGCAGCAGTACCGGCTGCCCCGGGCGCACAAAACCGATGGCGGCGCTGGACACGTAAAGCTGCGCTTCGAGCGGGCTGTCTTCCGGCACGATGGCCAGCAGCGGGCGCTCCGGCTCGGCCATCTGGCCGACATCGAGCAGGATGTTGGTGACGGTGCCGGCGCGCGGTGCCAGCACGCGCAGACTGCGCTGTGCTTCGCTTTCGGTTAGCTCCTGACGGGTCTGGTTGAGCTGGCGCTGTAATTGCGACAGCTCGGCTTGCTGGCGCGTGGGCAGCAGTGCGAGTTCGGCCGCCTGCTGTCGGTGCGTGGTCTGGAGCGTGGTGCGTTCGCGTTGCAGGGTGTTGAGCCGGCTTTCCTGATCGAGCAGCGCCTCTTGCTGGCCCTGCAACTGGTCTTGTGACACAAAGCCTTTGCCGGCCAGTTCGCGGTAGCGGTCGAGGCCGCGCCGGGCGAGGTCGACCCGCTTTTTCTGCTCGGTAATTTGCGTGTCGAGCTGCTCCAGCTCGCGCGCGAGGCTGGCCACCTGATCACTCTGGCGTTTGATGGCATCGCGGTGCAGTTGGCGGATCTGGCCGGTTTCACCTTGCAGCAGATCGAGCCGCGCGGTGACCTGTTCACTGATGGCCGCCTGCACGCCGCCGCCTTTCTCACTCGTGCGCTCGCTGGAAATCACATAGAGCAGATCGCCTTTTTGCACGCGCTGGCCTTCCTGCACATGCAGTTCGGCAATGGTGCCCGCTTGCGCCGGAAAGACCTGGGCCAGGCCTTCGCCCGGCATCAACTGGCCGCTGACCGTGCTGCGCCGGGTGTAGCTGCCAAGCGTGAACAGCGCGATGAGCAGCAGGCCGAGCAGCACCGCAATTGCGGTTACCCAGAAGGCCGAGGGCGGATTCACCAGCACGATGCGGCCCAGACGGGAGGTTTGCTGGGCGTCGAGCGCCTGTTGGCGGAAGAGGGAGGTGGAAGCGGCGCTGTCTTCAGGTTCGGGTGCGGACATGGTGGTGCTCGTCAGGCGCTTCGGGCATTTACCCCTGCGCAAGGAAACGGATTCCGGCGGCCGGCTCCGGCCATGGGCCGCCTGCCGTCAACAAACGGGTGTGGCGGCTTTTTTAACAGGCGGTGCTGCAAAACACGAGGCGCGAAATGGCGCCGCTGGTTTGCTGTTCTTGCCGTGCTCTGAGCACAGAGGCTTTGCCCTGCCGGCCCTGACGCCGTGAGAGGCTGGCGCAATGAGCCTTAGCGCGGCGCTGACCGGTTTTGGGTTTGCAGATGTTTCTTGGGCATCTTGCCGGCTCACCAGCACCAAGCACTTTGGCAGGACACTGCTCAGAGTGGCCTTTAGCGTACCTTGGCAATTCGGGCGCTCTCTTAACCGCGGGCTGAAAAACGCCCATCCGGGCTTTTTCAGCCCGCGACTCCGGTACATGTCCGGAGTCGCTCTACGCTGAATCCATCACTCACGAGTGATGGATTCGCGACCCGGCCATCCTTGGCCGGGAAGCCACTTGCTGAAAAGCATTTTTCAGCAAGCTGTTAATGCAACAGGCCGCACATGGCGGCCTGTTGCAATGAACCGTTTCCCGGCGCTGTCTGCACCTGATGCAAGACAGCGAGGACAAGTGACGGGTATCAGTTCGGTTGGTAAGGCGGCGGGGTCACCGGGCCACAGCCGGGCTTGGGCTTGCAGCTGGGCTTCGGGTTGCACACGGGCTTGGGCTGGCAAACGGGCTTCGGGGCACAGACCGGCTTGGGCTTGCACACGGGCTTAGGCTTGCAGAAGAAGAAAAATCCGCCAGCAACGGCATCGATTTCGTTGGTGTTCAGTTCCTGGATCGACATGTAAGACTCCACAAATCTAAAGGGGCTTCAGGTACAGCCGGCATCCATGAAAACCGCTTTGGGTGGCGCCAAGGCTGTCGGTGGACAGGGGGCGCCGGAATGCCCGGCCGATGACATTTGCATCGGGCTGGCCGGTTATCCGGAAGATGTTCACGGAGAGTGCCTGGCCAGCGGCGCGAAAGTAGTCATCCCGTTTTGTGAAGTCAATCACAAAGCGACGGGCCGAGCGGTTATCTAAAGGGGATGAACTGTATTGACATCGCTGCCGGGCTTTTTGGCCAATGCCGGTGCAAATTTTCAGAGCGCTGCCCCGTCGCAGGGCGCATGCACCGCAACGGACAGCCTAGCGGTGTGGCGATAAGGAGTGGCGGCTTTCTTTGCTTACTTTCTTTGCCGAGCAAAGAAAGTAAGGCCCCGCCAGCAGGGCGCCACGCCTCTCGCAGAGAAGCAGCCGGAGCAACCTCGTCGGAGCACTCACC
>JAUXNL010000088.1 GCA_030684415.1 Moraxellaceae bacterium
ACCAAAATTGCCCCGTCGGAAATGCAACTTCGGCCAAGCTCAGCCATTGCCAACGCGGCGCTGTGGCCTGCCACAACAACACCGTCAGACCTGAACCCTTCAGAGATATTCAAGGCCCATATCAAGCACAGCAATGAAACCTCGTTGCAGGCCAAGGTTGTCCGCGCCGCGGTGTCGTTGCCGGGCGCCATGGAGAAGGGTCTGGAGTTTGACTACAAGAACAACATGTACTGAGTGGATGGAAGGGCGCCGCCTCGATGCGTGACTTGCTGACGTGCTTGGCAAAACAGCAAGAGTGCACCTGCCCCAAGCCACTGGCAGTTGCCCCTCGTCGTACAAGCAGGTAAAGACTGCTCAGTCCCAACCAAGGAAGCCACTGCCATGAACCAAAGCCCCATCCTCGCCCCCGTGATTGCCCTCGTCGTCTGGTCCATGGTGATGTGGACATGGATGTACGCCACGCGCCTGCCGGCGATGTTCAAAATGAAGATGAAGTCCGACCCGATGGCACCGCGTGGCGAGCAGATGAGCCAGTTGCCGGCCGAGGTGCGCTGGAAGGCGGACAACTACAACCATCTGATGGAGCAGCCGACACTGTTCTATGCGATTGCATTGGTGCTGGCGCTGCAGGGCGCGGGTGGTGGCAGCTCGCTGATGCTGGCCTGGGCCTATGTGGGACTGCGGGTGGTGCATAGTCTGGTGCAGGCTGTCGTCAACAAGATCGAGCTGCGCTTCGTGATTTTTGTGCTGTCGTCGTTTGTGCTGATCGGTTTGATCGTGAACGCAGCGCGGGCGCTGCCCTGACAGTCAATAACTCAGCCGCTCCGTTACTCTTGGCGGCTTCAGGATTAGCGGCTTTCGCATTAGCCGCTTTCGCTTCGGCAACATGAACTGGCGGCCTGCAACCAATCTTGCTTCGGGCTATGGCCGTTCCAGCATGAGGGTGCCACGGCACTGCAACACACCATCATTGACGTCGATACGTGCGTAGGCAGCCTCTGCAAGCGTCGGCGCCACACTCACATGCGTCATGCGCACAGTGGCAGGCATGCGCTGCTTCAGCAGGATGAAGCTCTCGGCCAGCAAATGCGTCAGGTGAACAAGATACGTTTGCAGGCTCAGCGCACTGACATCCAGATGGATGTGCCAGATATCGGCGCCATCGTGTGCCATGTCGATAACACCACGCTCACCTTCGCTCAACAGCATTGCCGACTGGAAGTCGACCAGCAAGCGACTCAGGGGGTCATGGCGGATAGTGCTGTCGACCAAGGCAAAGCCGACATCATCGGCGACATATTGCAGTAGCGATTGAATGGCGCCTCGCCTTGGGTCACCTGCAAGAATCCGGACTTTGGTGAAGTTAGCCAGCCACTTCTGCCTGGGTAGCGCATCTAGCGTTTTCAGGAATTCCATCAGCGCTTTAACGTACGTCGGCTCATGCCAATCGCGCAGCACAACAAAAAGAGTCAAGGTGGATTGTGCGGCCGTATTGGCCTGTAGCACTGCCGCCAAGCGCTGCTGAAGAAAGGCATTCTGGCGGCTTTTGCTGACGCCGCATTTACCTTCTTTATTGCCAACAGGCTTGCCGTCGTGGCCTGGCTCACTTCCGGAGCAGACGCTCACAGCAGACACTCCAGAATGCCGCGCTTCAGGCTATTGTCTACCCGCCGCTGCTGTAGCAACGACAGGCAGCCATAAACGTTGACGCCCTGCTTGGTGCGAACCGCCGCCGCCAGAACCGATCTCTCGCAGGCCTCTCCTGCCGGCAGCGCCAACAGAATGTCCCGCGCCTTGCGCAGGGCCTGCGCCAATTCGTCATCAGAATAATTCTTGGGCCGCTTGATGCCGCTCTCGAACAGGAAATACAACAGAAAGCCAAGACGAATCTCGGCAGGCGAATAGTCCTTGGCAACCCGCTGCAAAATCTCCGTGGCCGTGAAGTGGTGCCACCCACCTTGGCGGGCACTCAGGACTTTGCCGTCTACGGCCACCCGGTTAAACGCAATTCGCCGGGCAGTGATGCCTGACAGCTTCAGCAAACGCTCTAGCAGCAGGTAGTCACGCTCAACGCCTATGTCGTGGTAAAGGCAGACTTCGGTGTGGTGAGCGGCTCGGGCCCAGACATCCCGCAGAATCGCCATCAGGTAATTGGGCAAACCGTGTTCAGATACCAGGCTACGCAGTGCGTGGCCGTGATCGGTCAAGTCGAGAAAAACCGGCCCGCCACAGCGGCGCTGATCCAGAAGCAGCCCCAGTTTGGCCAGCCGCGCGAGTACATCCTGCTGACTTTCGGCAAAGGGTTCGGAATGGACCAGCACGGCCTTATTCAAACCCAGCCATTCAAACACATGCTGCCAGAGCCCCAGGATGCGCACAGATGAAGGATGCACATACCCCTCCGACTCGATGCGCTGGATGTAGTGCTCAAGCTCGCGCGGCGCTGGGGTTGGGCCGGACTGGAAGCACTGCATGTACTGCTGCCCGATATCCGCTTCACCAAGCTGCGAATAGTCCTGGCCGGGCAGGGTTGCATCCAGATAGGCCCAGAAGCGCAAGGTCTGCAGCGAGATGTCCCAGGGTCGACGGTTGTGCCACACGACGCCTGCGCTACGCAGTGATTCCAGACGCTGGATGCAATCAAAAAAGAGCAGGCCCTTGATATGCGAAGGGGTCAGCGGTTTGGTCGGCGTGATGCCGACCGGGGCGTAAAGAATGCTCATGCCGGCACAGGGGAAATGGCAAAGTCTTGCCGCAGATAGTCGCGCACCTTGGCCACGGTTCTTTCAAGCGGCAGGGAGTTGTCAATGATGCGGTTGGCAACGCGACGTCCTTGCTCGAGCTCTTTGCCGTACATCTCCAGGCGGGCGCCAAGACGGCCATCGTGCTGCTCCCGCTGCTTGAGTGTTGCCTGAACCCGTGTGTAAGGTGCTTCGACCTGATAAACAAGGTAATCGGGAATATGAGCGGCCAGACGATCCAGCAGCATGGCTCTCAGCATGATCACGGGC
>JAUXNL010000098.1 GCA_030684415.1 Moraxellaceae bacterium
AGGATGGGGTCGTTGTCCAGCGCAGTGCGCCCGATGTCTTCAAAGCGCTGGCGGTTGCCGGGGCGATAGGCCCACCAGACGATGCCGGCAAACGCGAGCACGGCCAGAACGGTGGCGATGCTGTGCCAAAAGGCGTAATCCATGGCTCACCTCTTCGTCTTGATGGCGGTGCCAAGCTGCTGGAGATAGGCAATCAGCGCGTCCATTTCCGTCTTGCCCTGCACTTCGTACGGCGCCTTGCGTACCTCGTCGTCGGTATAAGGCACGCCCAGGGTCTGGAAGGCTTGCAGCTTCTGGCGCGTGTGTTCGCCGGTCAGCTTGTTGGTTTCCAGCCATGGGAAGCCGGGCATGTTCGACTGCGGCACCACATCACGCGGATTGATCAGGTGCACGCGGTGCCAGTCGTCCGAGTAACGGCCGCCCACACGCGCCAGATCCGGCCCGGTGCGTTTGGAACCCCAGAGGAAGGGGCGCTCCCACACGGATTCGCCGGCGACCGAGTAGTGGCCGTAGCGTTCGGTTTCGGCACGCAGCGGACGCACCATCAGCGTGTGGCAGACATGGCAGCCCTCGCGGATGTAGATGTCGCGGCCTTCCATTTGCAACGCGGTCAGCGGCTTCATGCCCGCCACCGGCTGCGTGGTTTCCTTCTGGAAAAACAGCGGCACGATTTCCACGAGCCCGCCAAAGCTGATGGCGATGACAATCAGCACGATCATCAGGCCGACATTTTTTTCAACCAGTTCATGCGAGGTCGACATTACGGACTTCTCCTCACTCGTTTGGCAGGTCGCGGGGTTCGGTATGGCGCAGCGTCATGTAGACGTTGTAAGCCATGACGAGCATGCCGCTGAAGAAAATGACGCCCCCGGCCAAGCGGCCGACGTAGTAGGGGAACGTCGCATTGAGCGCTTCCATGAAGCTGTAGGTGAGGGTGCCGTCGGCATTCACCGCGCGCCACATCAGGCCCTGCATCACGCCGGCAATCCACATCGAAGCGATGTAGAAAACAGTGCCGATGGTCGACAGCCAGAAGTGCACATAGATGAGGCGCGTGGAATACATCGCTTTCCGGTCGAAAATGCGCGGGATCAGCACGTACAGCGACCCGATGGTGATCATGGCTACCCAGCCGAGCGCGCCGGAGTGCACATGGCCGATGGTCCAGTCGGTGTTGTGCGAGAGCGCATTCACCGTCTTGATCGACATCATCGGGCCTTCAAACGTCGACATGCCGTAGAACGACAGCGCGACGATCAGGAAGCGCAAAATCGGGTCAGAGCGCAGTTTGTGCCAGGCACCGGAGAGTGTGAGCATGCCGTTGATCATGCCGCCCCACGACGGCGCCAGCAGGATCAGCGAGAACACCATGCCCAGCGACTGCGTCCAGTCCGGCAGGGCCGAGTAATGCAGGTGATGCGGGCCTGCCCACATGTACACCGCAATCAGTGCCCAGAAGTGCACGATGGACAG
>JAUXNL010000103.1 GCA_030684415.1 Moraxellaceae bacterium
TCGCGCAATCGTGCCAGCGGTCTCACAGCGTCACATACCAGGCGTTGCTGCTCCTCAAAAAACTTAGCAGCCGTGGCAGTTCCGAGGTATTCACTCGCAGTAGTTGACGCTGACGCGCTCAAGCTGCTCATCTGTTGATCCAGATATTGAGAAACCAGGTTCGGTTCCAAAGAATGCTTGATTTCGTCACGCCAGCTTGTGGCCTTTGCGAGTTCCCTTGCGACTGAATCGACACCAGTCAAATACGCAAGCTCAGACTTCATGGCGTTCCTGTCGTGTGCGTTGCGCATGCAAACCTTTCAGATACTGATGCCGAATTTAGCGAAAAATTTTGATGATCAAGTTGCATTTAGCCCTCATTTTTCCATTTTTGCACTGCCTTTTAGTTGGCCAGTAAATATCACTCGATGCCGCGTCGCCATCAGGCGAGTAGCGAGCGTTGTACAGGAGGCTCTGCGCCAGCAAGCAGCCGCTCTGCCGGGTACTGACGCATAAATTCCATGCTCTGCTGTGGTGTGGCCTTGAGCCAATGGTCATAACTGTCCGGCGGCAAGATCACCACCATGCGCTTTTCGTCCACGGGTTTGTGAAACTGGCACATCAGGTCATGGCCGTCGGCGTTGATGGTCAGCATCGTAAAACTGTGAACAACGCCTTTGGGCGATTTCCACGACGACCAAAGACCGGCCAGCCCCAAGGGTTCGCCGCTGGCGCATGAAATGCGCGTCGCAATGGCTTTTCCGCTGCGCCAATCGGGCTCAAAGAAGGCATCCACCGGGATGACGCAGTGCTGGGCGTTTTTCCAGGCATCCCGAAAACTTGGCTTGGAGACAACCGTCTCAGTGCGCGCGTTGTAAGTTTGACGGCCGATATTGGCATCGGTTGCCCAGTGCGGAATCAGGCCAAACAGGCCAGGCAAGGCTTCACGATCAGGCACCGCCTCATCACCAACACCAGCTTCCCTGGGTCTGCGAATGAAAGTTGCCGGGTAGCAGGGCCAAACATCGTGCTTGCCCATGTCAATGGGTGGTTCGATGCCGAAGTGTTTGGCGTAGCGTTCACGCTCCTTGATGGCTTGGTAATGACTGCACATTGCCTGATCGTAGCCGCATCTTTGCCCCCACAAACCGTGGCCAACGCTGTGGACAA
>JAUXNL010000108.1 GCA_030684415.1 Moraxellaceae bacterium
CACACAGAGTAAATCGAGGCTGAGAGTACGAGACGTAGCAAGCTGACGCTGTCATCGCATAGTCTTCATCCCTTCATTTTTCTGGCGCCATAGTGTCATTGCCTTGCTGCCATTTGTTCACGGCATCGCCACCAGCCTGCAAACAAGCCTCCCGAGAATGCCGCTTTCACTGCAACGGTCATTCTCCGGAGAGCCAGCCCATGAGCACGCAAGACCTTGAAAACATCCCGACCAACCTGTCGGAAAACGAACACTTCCAGGATGTGGTGAACCGCGTGGCCATGAGCCGTCGTAGTGTCATCAAGAGCGGCGTTGGCCTCAGCGCCGCCATGTTCCTCGGCGGCTCACTGGCCGCCTGCAGTGATGACGACAATGGCGCCACGGGCTCGCCTGTCGGCACCATCAGCTTTGCCGCCATTGCCGCTAATTCCGGTGACAGCATTCTCGTGCCCCCAGGCTATCAGGCGCAGGTGATCGCGCCCTGGGGCGCGCCACTTTTCCAGGACTCACCATCCTGGAAGGGCGATGCCTCGGAAAGCGCCGACGATCAGGCCAAGCAGGTGGGCGACAACCACGACGGCATGCATTTCTTCGCCATCCCCGGCACTGACAGCAACAAAGAAGGCCTGCTCGTGATGAACCACGAGTACATCAACCCGGAATATTTCTACGCACCAGGGCCGGATCCCATGAATCCGATGGAGCCGTGGACACTCGACAAAGTACGCAAAGCACTCAACGCACATGGCGTGTCCGTGATCCACGTGCGCAAAAACAGCGCTGGTAAATGGGAGATCGTGATCGGCTCTTTCTACAATCGCCGCATCACCGGCCGCAGCCCGATGGACATCACGGGCCCCGCTGCTGGCCATAACCTGATGAAGACCACCGCTGACAGCACCGGCCGCCGTGTCTTCGGCACGCTGAACAACTGCGGCAACGGTTTCACGCCTTGGGGCACCTACCTTACCTGCGAAGAAAACTTTAACGGCTACTTCGGGACGCTGGACGGCGCCTATGTGCGCGACGCCAACCAACTGCGCTACGGCATGGCCGCCACCGGCTTCGGCTATCGCTGGCACGAACAGGATGACCGCTTCGACTATGCGGTGAACCCGAACGAAGCCAACCGTCACGGCTGGATTGTGGAAATCGATCCCTATGACCCGACCTCGCTGCCCAAGAAGCGCACCGCGCTCGGCCGCATCAAGCACGAAAACGCCGCACTGACGATTTCCAAGGACGGCCATGTCGTTGTGTACATGGGCGATGACCAAGTCAACGACTACGTCTACAAGTTCGTGTCCACCGGCAAGTACATCGCCGGCAATCTTGCCAACAACCGCGACCTGCTCGACAGCGGCAAGCTGTATGTCGCCAAGTTCGAGAATGGCGCAACAGCGGGCGATGCTGCTGGTATCGGCAAGTGGATCCTGCTCGATAAAACAGCGAATGCCACGCTGAATGCTGATGCAAACTTTGCCGACCAAGGTGAAGTGCTGGTGAAGACCCGTCTCGCCGCCGATGCGGTCGGCGCCACCAAGATGGACCGCCCGGAGTGGGTGACCGTGCACCCGACCTCACAAGAGGTCTACATCACGATGACCAACAACTCTGGCCGTACGGTGACTGACGACGCCAATCCGCGTGCAGCCAATCGCTGGGGCCAGATCGTGCGCTGGCGCGAAGCCGGCAATGATCCGGCTTCCGTCGCCGATTTTGCCTGGGACTTGTTCGTGATCGCCGGGAACCCGCATGCCTTTACCGATGCACGCGCCGGCTCTGCCAACGTGACCACCGCCAACAGCTTCAACAGCCCGGATGGTCTCGCTTTTGATGCTGAAGGCCGCCTGTGGATACAGACCGACGGCAACTACTCGAATACCGGCAACTTCCTGAATCAGGGTAATAACCAGATGCTGGTGGCCGACGTGAAGACCAAAAAGATCGACCGCTTCCTGGTCGGCCCGGCGGGCTGTGAAATTACCGGTATCACCTGGACACCAGACGGCCGCACCATGTTCATCAATGTGCAGCACCCGGGTGAAGCCAGTGGTCATCCGAATGCCCCGACACCCACTGGTGGCATGAGCCTGGATGTGTTTCTGACCAACAACCCGACGTCGTTCAGCACCTGGCCGGACCGCGACCCGGACAGCCGCCCGCGCTCGGCCACCGTGGTGATCAGCCGCACTGACGGCGGCAAGATCGGTACCTGATACACCCCGCTGCAAGCCATAAAAAAGACCGCCTAGGCGGTCTTTTTTATGGGCGCAAACACTTCCCTATTTCAGAGGCCGGGGCGCGGACGCATCGGCACAACGCCATCCCTCATGACAGAGCGGGGTGCATGCCTCTGCGCGAGCGCGTCACAGACAATGAACCGCTTACTCCCGCTCGATTTTCACCACGATGCGATTTTTACCGATCAACGCAGACCCCAATCCCTGCATCAGCGCCACAATCGCCCAAGCCCCCAGCGCCGACCAGAATCCAGCGAGATGGAAGCCCGGCAGCAACCAGGCCACCAGACCGAACATGGCGGCATTGATCACCAGCAGGAAAAACCCGAGCGAGAGAATCGTGATCGGCAAGGTCAACAGGATGAGCAGCGGACGTACCACGGTATTGGCAATACCGATCAACAGCGCAGCCCAGAACAGCGTGGAGTACTGCGCAAAGCGCACGCCATCAATCAGGTAATCAGCAAGCCCGAGGCCACAGGCACTGAGCAGGAGTCGCAGCAAAATCTGGTACATCGTTACCGGCATCCAAAGAAAAACAGGCCGCTACAGTAGCGGCCTGTTCCGGTAGCGACAAGAAAAGCGCTGTGGCGGCTGCGTAATCAGTGCGGCGGCTCACAGGCCGCCGACAAGCCGACATGGCGCTGGATCACCCAGCTTTCCTCGACACGGCCCTCCTCCATGCTGGGCCGCATTTCCAGCGTAGCCTCGACGCGCACCGACAAGCCCGCGCCCGCCCGATTTGCCTTCAGGTATTCGCGTTCCAGCGCAAGGTAATCCGCCGCCATGGCCACGGGCAGATCGAGACCAGTACGGCAATCCCGTAAGCGCGGCGAATCGGCCTTGTAGGTGAACAAGGCTGAGAGCATCAGCGGTACGGGCACTGCGAGCATCCTGGCATCGCGCTTCAGCTCATAGGGAAGTGTCGAGTCGATATCGAGACCCGCCGTATCAAGCTGCCGCAGGACCTCAAGCGTCGTGCGCCGAAAGCGGCGCGGCTCCCCTGACGCGCCCTGCAGGGTGATGACGCCTGCCGCTTCGGACCACATCCCGAAATCACTGGTTGTGCCACGCCCCTCGTACACCTCGCGCAGCAGAAAACGGGCATCAGGACGCAACTGGAGCGTCGTGCGGATACCGCCACAATCCGCACACGGCAGCAACCCGCTGAACATCCCCGTGGCGGGAGCCGCTGCTGGCGGCTCGATAACAGGTGGGGTAATCACAGGAACCGGTGTTACCGGCGTGGCGAGGTCAGCCGTGGGCGGCAGGGCCGTCTGGCAGGCTGTCAGGGAAAGCAGCAACGCCCCTGTGAGGGGCGGGATCATCCATGAACGCATGAGGGCACCGATGTGGCAGACACAGGCAGAGGAGGACGCTCAGGATAGCCCGCGTGCCGACTTTGCAACAGCCGGTGCCGAGGCCGCCGCGGCAGCGGTCGGCATCCTGATGACTTGTGCCGTCGGCACATTGCCATCGCGCGACTGCCGCCAGGTGCAGGCGGAGAGCAGCACGGAATCGCAGCGCACGCCTTCCGGCATACGTGGCGCCAGAGTGGCATCGAACTCGGGCAGACGGCTCCAGTGCAGATAGGGCTTGATGTGATGCGCCGTGTGATAGCCAAGATTCCAGGAAATCAGGTTGTACAAACGGCTGGTGGTATTGCGCGAGGCCGACAAGTGCGAACCGGTATCGAGATCCGAGTGCTGCATGTAGGTGTTGTCGAGCAGGCCCAGGTACATGACCGGCATCGGCGCCACAAACAGCAACAAGGCCTTGGCCGGATCGAGCAGCAAGAAGACACCCAGCACAGCCAGCGCCACCGACGTCCATATCTTGAAGCGCCGGAAGAGCATGGGATGGGCACGGCCGATGCGCCAGATTTCCGGGTAGATGCGCAGCACACCGACGATGTCGTAGCGGATGCGCGACATCACGCGGCCATCCGCCATCCGCCAGTTGGCCGGGTCTTTTTCCTGGTCCAGATAGTCTTTGTGATGGCCGAGGTTGTGGTGCAGCGTCCAGGCGTAGGGCGGAATGCCAACCTCCAGGAACAGGATGACCTCGTACAC
Organism: Moraxellaceae bacterium; assembly: GCA_030684415.1. GTDB lineage: Bacteria > Pseudomonadota > Gammaproteobacteria > Pseudomonadales > Moraxellaceae > UBA2031. The sequence goes on from JAUXNL010000108.1 coordinate 4,316, forward strand.
ACGGTTCATCCACGGCCGCGTGAACGTGGGCACATGATGGTGGTTGTGAGAGATGGAGCCCGGCAAAGCCGAGCAAGACAGCAGCGCCAGCATGATGCCGGCCACCACCACAAGCGACTCCACGAAGAAGAACGTGGCCAGTTGGATCGCGAAAATGGTCAGGACTACAAGACTTGGAGCGATATCTTCCCGGTAACGGTAAATGGCGCGCATAAACATTTCCCTGTCCGATCGAGTAGCTCGCCAGTGGCGGCCACTTTCTGTTTTATGTGACTCAGTTCACATTCGGTGACGCCGATACTTAACCGGAAAAGGGCGTCGGCCAAGGCCATCCGTCAGTTGGCAGGGGAAAACCTGACCAATTGCCGATGACCCTGCATTCACCCTAGCAGAGGATTCGGGATGTGCGGCTGGTACGAAGGACTTGCCGTACTGCCCTTGCCGCTCAATCCGCCGGGCTGACATGGGTCATGGCGGGCATGACTGCAAAACGGCACGCTCGTACCATCTTTGCCGGCCTGACGACACCCCTCATGAATCACTCCCCGCCCTTCGGCGCCGCCCATGTGCTCTACGACTCGCCCGACCACAAATGCCTGTCCTTTTCATCGCTGGTGAAGGGCGATGGCGTGCAAGCCAACCAGTTCCTCATCATTCACAAGGGCCATGCCGCAGTGATTGACCCGGGAGGCGACCTCACCTACACACCGCTGACCATCGAGATCAGCCGGCATGTGAATCTGAAACATCTGGACTATGTGATCGCCTCTCATCAGGACCCGGACATCATTGCCTCCATGCCCCGCTGGCTCATGCACACCAGCGCCACCATCGTCGCCTCACGGTTGTGGGCGCGCTTCCTGCCACATCTGGCGTCGAGCTTTGTGACCGACCGCCTTGCCGGCGATGTGTCCGAACGGCTGATGGAGCTACCGGACAAGGGGAGCAACATCCCTTTCGGTGACACCGTGATCAAGGCTGTGCCGGCTCACTTCCTGCATTCGGTGGGCAACTTCCAGTTCTACGACCCGGTGTCCAGAATCCTGTTCACGGGCGACATGGGCGCCTCCATGACCGACGATGCCGACAGCCCGGTCACTGACTTCGACGCACACATCCCGACCATGCGTGGCTTCCATCAGCGCTACATGTGTTCGCAGCGCGTGATCCGGCTCTGGGCCGGCATGGTGCGTGAAATGGACGTGCAGATGATCGTGCCGCAGCACGGCCGACCCTTTGCTGGCAAGGCAATGGTCAACTGCTTTCTCGACTGGGTTTGTGAGCTCGAATGCGGCATTGATCTGCTGACCCCGCTCGACTACCGCTGCCCCTGAAGCACCGCCGCAAAAATCCCGTCCCACCGGGCGCCACACGTCTTGCGCCACCGCTACGGGGGCAGGGCGGCGGTCATGGCGCCCTCGTGGCGCGAAACGCTTCCACAAAAGCCGCGCAGGCAGACGACCTGCGCGGCCACTTCACCACAACGCACCTGCGCTCATCGCGTCGTCAGGCTGGCCCTGCGCCCGGCTCCCGGGCTACCCTCAGCGGCCGACCTGAACGAGACGAGACGCATCATGTCCTCGCCCGACCTCCGGCAGATGCTCGCCGCCCTGATTGCCACCCCCAGCGTAAGCTGTACCGACCCCGCGCTCGACCAAGGCAACCGTGGCGTCATCGACCAGCTCGCCACCTGGCTTAGCGATCTCGGCTTTGCCTGCGAAATCATGGAAGTGCTGCCCGGCAAGGCCAACCTGATTGCCACCCTCGGCACGGGCCCTGGAGGCCTTGTGCTCGCCGGCCACACCGATACCGTGCCCTACGACCAGGGCCGCTGGCAGCACAACCCCTTCCGCCTGACCGAAGACAACGGCCGGCTTTACGGCCTCGGCAGCGCCGACATGAAAGGGTTTTTCCCGCTCGCCATCGAAGCGGCACGCGACTTTCTCGACACGACACTCAAGGCCCCACTCATCATTCTCGCCACCTGCGACGAAGAATGCTCGATGTCCGGCGCCCGGGCGCTGGTCGAGGCTGGCCGGCCCGCCGCGCGCTTTGCCGTGATCGGCGAGCCAACCTCGGGCCGGCCACTGCGCATGCATAAAGGCGTAATGATGGAGCGTGTGCTGATCGAAGGCCGCAGCGGCCACTCCAGCGACCCGTCGCTCGGCGCCAACGCGCTCGAAGCCATGACCGACGTGATGGGCGAGCTGCTGCGTTTTCGCGGCGAGCTGCAAGCGGCTTACCGCAACCCCGCCTTTACCGTGCCGGTGCCCACGCTCAACCTCGGCTGCATCCATGGCGGCGACAATCCCAACCGCATCTGCCCGCGCTGCGAATTGCAGTTCGACCTGCGCCCACTGCCCGGCATGGTGATGGATGAGCTACGCGAACAGATTCGTGCCCGCCTGGCCCCGCTGGCACCGCGTCATGGGGTAACGATTGCGCTGGAGCCCTTGTTTGCCGGCACGCCCTCGATGGAAACCCCGGCCGACTCGCCACTGGTGCTCGCCACCGAACGCCTCACCGGCTATCGCGCCGACGCCGCCGCCTTCGGCACGGAAGGCCCTTATCTGCGCCAGCTCGGCATGGACGCAGTGATCTTCGGCCCGGGCGGCATCGCACAGGCCCATCAGCCCGACGAATTCATCGAAGTGGCCAGCATCAAGCCCACAGTTGACGTGTTGCGCGGGCTGATTCGCGAGTTCTGCCTTTAACAGCTTTCTGAAAAATACCGATCATCGCTCGATAAGCTCAGCACGAACGAACTTTTAACCGGTAAGTCATTGATTTTTCTGTTCGCCCAGAGCCTGCCCAAGGGAGCGCAGGTGCACGGAAGGTTTTTTCAGCAAGCCGTTAAACCTTTTTTGTATTTTTTTGCCAGTGTGGTCACTACGCATTGCAATTCCTCCGCTGTTTGCACTAGCCTGCCTGAGCAGTTTTCATGACTGCTTTTTTTTAGCGGCGCCTACCTTGCGCGCTCATGGAAAATTCGAGGACAGGATGTCATTTCAGCGCAAGCCATCATTGGCATGGCAATTCATTGCTGCATTCATTTTCATTTT
>JAUXNL010000119.1 GCA_030684415.1 Moraxellaceae bacterium
CGGAACACCAGTGAGGCCCGGCCCAGTGATTGCAGTTGTGCGGTGACGCCCAAGGCATCGTCCATACGGGCGGGCTGGAAGTAGCGGATGTCGGCGCCGCGTACCACAAACATGAAATCCTCTTCGCCGTGCAGGTAGTGCTGGAAGCCGAGGTCGCGCAGGAATTCCGTGCGCGCCCGCTCCATGAATTTCAGGTAGTTAACGTAATAGACGATGCCGCCGCCGTCCGTGTCTTCAATGTAAACGCGAACCGGGAAAACGAATTCCGGCAGGGGCTTTGGGGAGTTGGGCATGGTCAGAAGAAGTCGGTCTGTTTGAGGTGTTCTTGCAAGTGTTTCGGTGCAGCAAGGCCAAAATGCAGATAGGCATGTGGCGTGGCAACACGACCACGAGCCGTACGCATCACAAAACCTTGCTGGATGAGATAAGGCTCGATCACGTCTTCGAGCGTGCCAGCGTCTTCGGAGAGTGCGGCGGCCATTGACTCGATGCCGGTGGGCCCACCGCCGAATTTCTCCATGAGCGTGAGCAGGAAGCGGCGGTCCATGCCGTCGAAGCCATGCTGGTCCACGTCGAGCATGTTGAGGGCGGCGCCGGCGACCTCGCCATTGATGTGGCCATTAGCCTTTACTTCGGCAAAGTCGCGCACGCGGCGTAGCAGGCGGTTGGCGATACGGGGCGTGCCACGGGCACGGCGCGCGATTTCTCCTGCGCCTTCTGCATCAATCGGCACATTGAGCAGGCCGGAGGAGCGCGTGACGATGTGCGAGAGGTCGGCCACAGAATAGAACTCAAGGCGCTGCACGATGCCGAAACGGTCGCGCAGTGGCGAGGTGAGCAGGCCGGCTCGCGTCGTGGCGCCGACCAGCGTGAACGGTGGTAGGTCGAGCTTGATGGAGCGGGCGGCCGGGCCGTCACCGATGACGATGTCGAGTTGGTAGTCCTCCATGGCCGGGTAGAGGATTTCCTCGACCACGGGCGAGAGGCGATGGATTTCGTCGATGAACAGCACATCACCGGCTTCAAGATTGGTCAGCAGGGCGGCAAGGTCGCCAGCCTTTTCCAGCACGGGACCGGAGGTGGACTTCAGGTTGCCGCCCATCTCACGCGCGATGATGTTGGCCAGTGTGGTTTTGCCGAGGCCGGGCGGGCCGAAAATCAGGGTGTGGTCGAGGGCTTCACTGCGTGTGCGGGCGGCGTGAATGAAGATTTCCATTTGCGCGCGCACTTGCGGCTGGCCGATGTAGTCGTCGAGCCGGGTCGGGCGGATGGCACGGTCGATGGCCTCTTCGCGCTTGGCGGGGGCGGAGGCCGGGGACAGCAGGCGGTCGTCGGTGTCGAGCAGGCTCACGTTGGGTTTTCCATCGGTGTCAGGCCGCCGGGCGGGGAGTCGGTGATGCGTGCCAAGCATATCGGAGGTGAGTGGCAGGGGCGAGGATCGCTGCCATCATTCAGGCCTTGACCATGCCTCGCAGGGCTTGCCGGATCAAATCTTCAGCGCTGGCGTTGTCGGTCTTGAGGCGGCCGACGGCGCGTTCGGCTTCGGCCGCCTTGTAGCCGAGCGCGATCAAAGCGGTCACGGCATCCTGCTCCGGACTGGCCGGGCCGGCTCCGGGTGCCGCCGCCAGCCCGGCGGGGCCATCACCGACACGATCGCGCATTTCGATAACGAGCCGCTCGGCCGTTTTCTTGCCGACACCGGGGATGCGGGTGAGAGTGCTGACAT
>JAUXNL010000122.1 GCA_030684415.1 Moraxellaceae bacterium
TGGCCGACGGCGACGTATCCGGCTGGGCGCGGCAAGCGTCCGCGGATCATGGCGACATGGCGCTGGCGGTCACTCCCGCCGCCGACAGCGTCGTGCAGATCGTGGCCGGCACGGCAGAAGAGGCGTCCCTCCACGACGGGCTCGCACAATCCCCACCCGGCCGCTACCGCATTGCCATCGCGCCTGCGCTGGCCAGCGCCACACAAGTGCCGCCACCTGAAGCGCATCTGCCGCGCGAATCCGTGCCGGTGCCCGACCGCTGGCGCATCATGCAGGCGCTGGATTTCCGCTTCCCGTTCTACGACCCCTACAACCAGAACGTGCTCAAAGGCGATCTGCCGATTGCGCCCGACGCCGCACCGGGCTGGTTTTTCAGCCTCGGGCTGATTGCCGACACCACCTATGAAATGCGCCGGCTGCCCATCCCGATTGCGCCACAAACCTCAACGCAGCCCGGTACCACCGACATTTTCGGCAGCGGCGATCAATCCACGTTTGTCGAAAACTTCATCGTCAATCTCGGCCTGACCAAGGGCAACACCACCTTCAAGCCGCCCGACTACGAATTCCGCTTTGTGCCGGTGTTCAATTTCAACCGCTCGGAAGTCGAAGAACAGCGTGCGCTGTTCATCGACGCGCGCCGTGGCACCACACGTACCGAAGGCTTTACCGGCATACAGGAACTGTTTGCCGACGTGCACTTGCGCAATGTCTCCGACCGCTACGACTTCGACAGCCTGCGCGTCGGCATCCAGCCCATGCAGGCAGATTTCCGTGGTTTCCTGTTCCAGGACAACGCGCTCGGCGTGCGCCTGTTCGGCACGCGCGACAATAATCACTGGCAATACAACCTGGGCTGGATGCGCCGTCTGGAAAAAGACACCAACAGCGGCCTTAACGATCTGGGCCAGCGCCCGCGTGACGACGATGTGTTTTTCTTCAATGTGTACCGTCAGGATTTCCCGCGCGTGGGCTTTACCAGCCAGTTCGCCCTGCTGCATAACCGCAATGGCGAGGCCGGCCCGGACTACTACGACGACAATGGCTTTCTGGTGCGCCCGGCGGTGCTCGGCGATGTGCGTCCGCACGACTATCAGGTGACGTATCTCGGCTACAACGGCGATGGCCATTTCAATCGCTGGAACCTCACTGCCTCGGCCTATGCCGCGCTCGGCAAAGACGAACGCCATCCGCTGCCACAGCGGGAGCAGTCCATCCGCGCGTTTTTTGCCGCTGGCGAGCTGTCGCGTGATTTCGACTGGATACGCCTGCGCAGCCATGCCCTGTATGCCTCGGGCGACAAGAATCCGTTTGATGGCACCGCCAGCGGCTTCGATGCCATTCTGGAAAACCCGCAGTTTGCCGGTGCCGACACCAGCTTCTTCATGCGCCAGTCCGTGCCCTTGATTGGCGGCGGCGGTGTGGCGCTGTCCGGCCGCAACGGTCTGCTGCCGTCGCTGCGCTCATCAAAAGACAAAGGCCAGTCGAATTTCATCAATCCCGGGCTGACCCTGCTCGGTGCCGGTGCCGATTTCGACGTGCTGCCGACATTGCGCCTGCTTGGCAATCTTTCCTGGCTGCGCTTCAACGAAACCGCCGTGCTCGGCGTGCTGCGCAATCAGCAAGCGCCCGACAACGATCTGGGTATCGACGTGTCGGCCGGGCTGCAATTCCGCCCTTTGTACTCGCAAAACATTGTCATCACCGGCTCGTTTGCCGCGCTGATCCCGGGCAAGGGATTGCGCGAGCTCTATGCCGATGAAAAAAGCGTGCCGCTGTACTCGGCACTGCTCAACGTAATCCTGGCTTATTGATCATGATGAACAAGCAGCACGTCCTCATCCTCCTGCTCACCTTGCTGACACTTGGCGGCGCGGCCGTGGTGCACGCCTCCGGCTCTGGCGGCAAGAAGCCGACCGGCAGCCTGAAAGACATGGTCTTCGGCTCACAAGCCGAGCAACTGGAATTTGACGCGGCCAAAACCCGTGAAGACCTGCGGCGGCAAACGAAGATGGCGCCACCAGCCCCCGTGTCGCAAAGCGAAGCGGCAGCACTGAAAAAAACCGAAGGCTGCATGAGCTGCCACACCGCCACCGACAGCCACACCATGCATGCCAATCCCGGCGTGGTGCTGGGTTGCACCGACTGCCATGGCGGCAATGCCAACATCATCAAACCTTTGCGCGCCAACCCTACCGGCGAAGGTGCTGGCGCCTATCGCGATGCCATGAACGCGGCGCACATCCTGCCGAAAAACGAAGCCTTCTGGCGTTATCCTTCTTCGGCCAATCCGGTGTCGTCGTACACGAAGCTGAACGAAGAAAGCCCGGCCTATGTCCGCTTCATCAATCCCGGTGATTTGCGTGTGGCACGCGAATCCTGCGGCGCCTGCCATCAGGACATCATCTACGCCACCGAGCGCAGCCTGATGTCGACGTCGGCCATGCTGTGGGGCGGGGCCGCGTACAACAACGGCATCCTGCCGTTCAAACGCTACATTCTCGGCGAGGCCTACACCACCGACAGCAAACCCGCGACCATTGTCGCGCCGGTGAAACCCACGCCGCTGATGCTGCAACAAGGCCTGCTGCCACAACTGGCGCCGCTGCCCGCTTGGGAAACCGCGCCACCGGCCGATGTGTTCCGCGTATTCGAAGGCGGTGGCCGCGTCATCAACAGCATTTTCCCGGAAATCGGCCTGCCCAATGTCACCGGCCTCTTGCAGCGCCTGGACGAACCGGGCCGCCCCGACATCAAGCAATCCAATCGTGGGCCGGGCACCGGCAATCGCATCGCGGTCCCGCTGATCAACATCACCAAGACTCGCCTGAACGATCCGCACCTGTGGTTTCTCGGCACCAACGAGCAGCCCGGCGATTACCGCTCCTCCGGCTGCACCGCCTGCCACACGATCTACGCCAACGACCGCGACCCGAAGCACAGCAGCGTTTACGCCAGCGCCGGCCACAGCGGCGAAACCCAGACCATCGACCCGACCATTCCGCGTAACGAGCCCGGCCACCCGATCAAGCATGCGTTCACGCGCGCCATTCCCTCATCGCAGTGCATGACCTGCCATATGCACCAGCCCAATATTTTCGTGAACAGCTATTACGGCTACACCATGTGGGACTACGAGTCCGATGCCCCGCACATGTGGCCAGAAAAACAAAAGTACCCGACCGACAGTGAAGCGCGTGCCATTCTCGACCGTAATCCGGAAGAAGCCGCCATTCGCGGCAAGTGGAGCGATCCTGACTTCCTGAAAAATGTCTCCGCACTCAACCCGCAACTGGAAGACACGCAGTTTGCCGACTACCACGGCCATGGCTGGAATTTCCGCGCCGTGTTCAAACGCAATCGCAAGGGTGCCCTGCTGGATGCCAAGGGCGCCATCGTGGCCGATGAAGACCCGGAAAAATTCAAGAAAGCCGTACACCTCTCATCCATCCACATGGACAAGGGCATGCAGTGCGTAGACTGCCACTTTGCCCAGGACATGCATGGCAACGGCCACATTTACGGCGAAGTGGCCGCCGCCATCGAAATCGACTGCGTGGATTGCCACGGCTCGGCCACGAAATACCCGACACTGAAAACCAGCGGCCCTGCCGCCAAACCGGGTGGCACGGATTTGTCGCTGCTGCGCACACAAGATGGCCGCAAGCGCTTCGAGTGGCGTGGCGGCAAGCTGTTCCAGCGCGCGGCCACCGACCCGGCCAAAGAATGGGAAATGTCGCTGGTGAAAGATTCGGTGAATACCGCCCACCCGGACTACAACCAGAAAGCCGCGCGCGCCAAATTGATGGCCGCCGGCACCGCCGGACAGGAAGGCGAATGGGGCGCCAGCGTCAAAGCGTTCGCGCACGACAACGACAAGATGACCTGCCAGACCTGCCACACCTCATGGACCACGAGCTGCTCCGGCTGCCATCTGCCCATCCAGGCCAACTGGAAAACCGAACGTCATCACTACGAAGGTGGCGAAACCCGTAATTACGCCAGCTACAACCCGCAGGTCGTGCGCGACGATGTGTTCATGCTCGGCATCCACGGCAAGGTGAAAGGCTCGCGCATCGCACCGGTGCGCTCCAGCTCGGCGCTCATCCTGTCGTCCACCAACAGCAACCGCGAACGCATCTATATCCAGCAGCCGCCGGTTGCGGCCAGCGGCTTTTCCTCGCAGGCATTTGCGCCACACTTTGCGCATACCGAACGCAAGGAAGAAACCAAAACCTGCAGCGACTGCCATATCTCCAGCAAGAACGACAACAACGCCATCATGGCGCAACTGCTGCTGCAGGGAACAAACTTCGTCAACTTTGTCGGCTTCAATGCCTGGCTGGGCGAAGCCGGCCACGTCGAAGCCGTGCAGGTGACGGAATGGGATGAGCCGCAGGCGGTCATCGGCAGTTACCTGCAACGCTATGCCTACCCCGACTGGTTCATCAATCACCAGAACCAACAGCAGGAACTGCAAATCGCGCACCAGCACAACGCCGCTGGCGCGGTGGGCTGCATGCAGTTGCGTGGGGAATATCTCTTCGCGGCAGAAAGTAGCGGCGGCATGCGCGTTTACGATGTGGCGAGCATTGCCAACAAAGGCGTGGCCCAGCGCATCATCACCGCGCCATATTCGCCTCTCGGCCAGCAAAATCATATCGCCTCGGCGAACGCGACCTGCGTGGCCTTGCCCACCAATCAGCCGATTGCACCACTGCGCAATCAGGGCGACCTCATGCGCATCACCAATGAGGAGCAGCCCTTCCACCCGATCTACAGCTACGCCGCGATTACCGACGCCAAAGAAGGCCTGATCCTCACCAATGTGGATACGCTGGCCGATGGCGACGCGCGCAACAATTTCCTCAAGCGCGCGGTCACCTGGAATCCGGGCGGCATTCTGACGGGCGCTCGCCACGTCACGCTCGGCGGCCGCTATGCCTATGTGGCCGCACGTGCGGGCCTGGTGATTGTCGACCTCGACGATCCGCTCAAGCCGCGCCATGTCACCACCATCGCACTGGACGACGTGCGCGCCTCGGCGCTGCAATTCCGCTATCTCTTCGTCACCACCAAGGCCGGCCTGCAAGTGATTGATGTCACGCGCATGGACCAGCCGGTGCTTCTGTCCGGTAAAGTGGCGTTGAAAGATGCACAGCGCGTGTATGTGGCACGCACCTATGCCTATGTGGCGGCCGGCAGTGAAGGCCTGGTGATTGTCGATGTGGAAAAGCCGGAGGCGCCGTTCATTTATCAACGATTCACCGCCGACGGCAAACTCGATGATGCCCGCGATGTGATTGTCGGCAGCACCAATGCCTCGCTGTTTGCTTATGTGGCGGATGGCAAGAACGGCCTGAAGGTCTTGCAGCTCACTGCGCCCGACACTCAACCGCGCTTTTACGGATTTTCGCCAGAGCCCAAGCCGCAGTTGATTGCCTGGCGGCGCACGGCTTCGCCGGCGCTGTCCTTGTCGAAGGGGCTTGACCGTGATCGTGCGGTGGATGAAACCGGCGGCCAGATTGCCGTGTTCGGCCGCATCGGCTCACGCCCGTTCAGCCTGCTGGAAATGGCCAAACTGTATTTGCGTCAGGACGGCTCGGTGTGGACCGTGACGGATGAGGCGGCGGCATCTACTGCCGGTGCCCGGCCCACCTCCAACTCGGCTGTTTCCACTCGCGACAAAGCCGCCAACGACATATCCGCCGCCGGCAGCTCAGCCGCTAAACCCGCAGCCAAATCCGTCGCCAAGCCTGAAACCCGGCCAACCACGAATGCTGCAGTGAAGTCGGCTGCAAAACCTGTCAGCACCGGCAATGCGGCGCCGCCGCGTCAGCCGACAACATCCCGTACACCCGCCAGCCCATCCGCTCCCGAAGGCCCGTGATGAACACCACTCGCACCCTGCCAGCCTCATCTCTGCACCCGCTGCTCATCATGCGGGTGCAGCGGCTGCTTTTGTCGATGACGGCTCTGCCGAAGACCGCCCTGCTGCTGGCCCTGTCGGCCACCGTGCTGACGTCCGCGTTACCGGCAATGGCACGCGCAGCTACGCCCACCCTCCAAAGCGCTGCACACCAAAGTACGGCCCCCAAAAGCCCAACCACAAAAAGCACTACGCCGCAAAGCGCGTCAGCCAAGAATTCGGCAGAAAAAGGCCCAGCAGAAAAAAGCTCAGGCACAAAAGGCACCGCGCTCAAAGTCGCGCCGCCCCACACACTCATGCCCCAAGACGCCATGCACAAAAGCCTTGGGGTCGTGAACTGCGCCTCCAGCATGTGCCACGGTGCCACCGCACCGTGGAAAGGCTCGCGCATCCTGCAAAACGAATATTCCACCTGGCTGCGCTTCGACAAACACGCCAATGCCTACAACCTGCTGCTCAACGATGAGTCGCGGCGCATGGCCAAAAAGCTCGGGCTGGCCAAGCCTGCGCACGAAGAAAAAATCTGTCTCGACTGCCACGCCCACAATCCGCCAGAACAGAATCGCGGCGAGCGCTTTGCGTTGAGCGATGGTGTTTCTTGCGAGGCCTGCCACGGCCCGGCCGAACATTGGATCAAAAGCCACACCGATGCCGCCACCACGCATGTGCAAAATATCCAGAACGGTCTTTATCCCACCAGCCAGCCGGTGCCGATGGCCAAGCTCTGTCTGTCCTGCCATTTCGGCAACGACAAAAAGCTCGTGACCCACCGCCTGATGGGCGCGGGCCATCCGCGCCTGATGTTCGACCTCGATACATTTGCCAACTTCCAGCCGCCGCACTACGCCATCGACAAAGACTGGCAAGCGCGCAAAGGCGAGTTTGACGGTGTGCGGCTGTGGGCCATCGGCCAGGCTGTGGCGGTGCAATCACTGCTGACAACGCTGGCCGACCCGGTGCAAGGCCGTGACGGGCTTTTCCCGGAGTTGGTGGTCTTCGATTGCCACGCCTGCCATCACCCGATGTCCGACAAACGCTGGCAGCCACGCCAAGGCATCGGCCCCGGCCGCATCCGCCTGAACGACGCCAATCTGCTGATGCTGCGCACGATCGTGAAAATCGTGAGCCCGGCCGATGCTCCCGCATTCAGCGCGCAAATCCTCAGCCTGCACAAAGCCATTGCCGGCGAAAGCCCGGGCGCTGATGCGCTGGCCGAGGCCAAAAAGCTGTCACGTCTGATCGACCGGCAAATTCCCTTGTTCGAGGCCCGCCGCTTCGACACAGGCGATGTCACGCGCATTCTTCGCCAACTGATTGACGAGGGGATGGCGGATGGCTATACCGACTACGCTGGCGCCGAGCAGGCCTTCATGGCCATTTCCGGTGTTGCCAACCACTGGCAAAAGTCCGGCGCCCTCAGCCCGGCCACGGCGCGACAGTTCCGCCACCATCTGGATACCTTGCGCCAGACCCTGGCAAATGACGAAAAATACAGCCCGGCCGCTTTCAAAGCCGAACTGCAAAAGCTGCGTCAACTGATCGGCACCCCACCGCCGCCCGCCACAGGCAGGAGCTGAACGCCATGGAAGATTTCGCCGACAAGACGGCTGTACTCAAACCACTGGGCAACGAAGACGACAGCGACGCGCTGCTGACCGTCATCATCATCGGCTCCGGGCCTGCCGGCCTGTCGGCAGCGGCACGCGCCGCCGAACTGATGATTCCGCATGTGCTGCTGGAGGCCGAAGACCACGCCTCCGACACCATCTACAAATACCAGAAGGGCAAGCACGTGATGGCCGAGCCGGCCAACCTGCCCCTGCAAAGCGGCATGAGCTTCAACGCCGGCAAACGCGAAGACGTTCTGGGCACCTGGAACACGGAACTCGATCAGCAAGGTATCAACATCCGCTACGGCCGCCGGGTCTCGGGTGTCGAGAAAGTCGGCAAGCACTTGTTCATCGTCACTTGCGAAAATGGCGAGCAATACCGCAGCCGGCATGTCGTGCTTGGCATCGGCCTGCAAGGCAATATCCGCAAGCTCGGCGTGCCCGGTGAAAGCCTGGAACGCGTGCAGTACACCCTGCGCGACCCGGCAGAATTCGACGGTGAAACCGTCATCGTGATTGGTGCCGGCGATGCCGCCATCGAAAACGCGCTCGGGCTGGCGCGGCAAAATCGCGTCATCCTCATCAATCGCGACACGGAATTCACCCGCTGCAAAGAAGCCAACCACTCGCTCATCCAGGCCGCGGCCAAAGAGGGCAGTGTCGAAATCCGCTACGGCGCCCGTACGGTGCGTGTCGAAGAAACCGGCGATGCCGGGCAACCCTTGCGCTACGTCGCCAACACGCCTGAGGGCGAAGAAAGCATTCCCTGCCATCGTGTGATTGCACGCCTTGGCGCCAGCCCACCGCGCAAACTGGTAGAAGGCTTCGGCATCGAATTTCCGAGCACCGATGCGAACGCCGTACCGGCACTGAGCGAAACCTACGAATCCAATATTCCCGGCCTTTACGTGATTGGTGCGCTGGGCGGCTATCCGCTCATCAAGCAGGCGATGAATCAGGGTTATGAAGTCGTCTCGACCATCATGGACTTGCCGGTAGCCCCAGCGGATGAGCCGCTGCTGCTGGCAAAGTTCAGCCAGTTCCGGCCCGATTATTCGGTGAACGAAGTGCTGAGCGTGATCCAGCATAACGTGCCGCTTTTTGCCGGCCTCACACGCTTGCAGATGCGCGAGTTCATTCTGGAGTCCAGCATCCTCACGCCCGCGGCGGGCAGCATCATTTTTGCCAAGAACGACTACACCAACAGCTTCCTGTCGATTGTGGAAGGCTATGCGGAAGTGGAAGTGTTTGATGAAGAAGGCAACGCGCGCTGGATCCGTCTGGAGCGCGGCCAGTTCTTCGGCGAGATGGGCCTGATTTCCGGGCGACGTCGTACGGCCACGGTACGGGCGGGCGCTGATTGCAGCCTGGTGGAAACCCCCCGCAAGCTGATGCGCAAACTGATTGCCTCGGTCGAGTCGATACGGCGCACCATTGACGAAGTCTTTGTGCGCCGCGCCATCACCACTTACCTGGCGCCCAAGCTGCCCGCCGAAGCGATTTCCGAACTCATGTCTGGTGGTGTCGACGTACGCCGCTACAGCGCGGGCGACATCGTTTTCCGCCAGGGCGATGATCCGGATTACCTCTACCTCATCCGCAGCGGCTCGGTCACGGTGTCGCAAGAAGTGGGCGGCCGCGATGTAGTGCTGTCGTATGTGTCGGCCGGCAACTATGTCGGCGAAATGGCGCTGCTCAATGACACGCCACGTACCGCCACGGTGCAGGCCACCATCCAGACCGAAATGCTGCTGCTCGACGCCGTCACTTTCAAACGAGTGCTGGCGCAGAATCCGGAGTGGCGCGCGGTCATGGGCTCGCGCCTGCTGGAGCGTGTCAAAAGCAATGTCGAGCGCGAGCAGCTCAGTGGCGGCAGCGAAATCATCCGCTTCCTCATGGGCCAGGGCCTGGGTGAAGGCACCGATGTGCTGCTGATCGATGAATCCCTGTGCATCCAGTGCAACAACTGCGAAACCGCCTGCGCGGAAACCCATAACGGCATGTCGCGTCTGAACCGCGCCGCCGGCCCCACCTTCAACAACATCCACGTGCCGACTTCTTGCCGGCATTGCGAGCATCCGCACTGCATGAAGGATTGCCCACCCGATGCCATCCGGCGTTCGGATGAGGGCGAGGTGTTCATTTCCGATGCCTGCATCGGCTGCGGTAATTGCGAACGCAACTGCCCCTACGGCGTGATCCAGATGCGCGCACCGGCGCCAGTGGAAACGCGCACAGGTCTGCTGTCGTGGATTGCCTTTGGCTTGGGCGACGGCCCGGGCGAACGCGAAGCGGCGTACGATCCCAACCAGCCGAAAAAAGCCGTGAAGTGCGATATGTGCATGGATCAGAAAGGCGGTGCCGCCTGCGTGCGCGCCTGCCCGACAGGCGCCGCCATCCGCATCGCGCCAGAACGGTTCATGGATCTGGAAACCGACTGAAGTGCTGCTGATGTCTGCGCTTTTGCAGGCATCAGCAGCACTCACTGCCTGCGGTCAGACACCTTCGCTTGGCCGTAGAAGCCTCACCGTCCGGCTTCCAGCTCAGACGGTGGAAAACAGATGCGCTTTGCGCGGGTGCAACCACAGCTCATGCCCCGGCACGAGATCGGCATCGCCCAGATCATCACGTGTCGACAGCTCGATTTCGAGCAGCTTGCCATGATGATCCAGATCGAGCTGCCAGCGCGGGCCAACGGCGCGAATGTCGCGCAAGGTCACGGATTGGCTGCCATCAACCGCATGGTGCGAGAGGCTCCAATCGCTCGGACGCACATAGGCCACGCCCGCACCATCCACAATGCCTTCCGCCGGCAACTGCCAGCCGAGAATGTCAGCGCGCCCACCTTTCACGTCTGCCGGCAGTTTGTTGGCCTGCCCTAAGAATTCCACCACAAAGGGCGAAGCGGGACGGTGATACACCTCGGCCGGCGTTCCCACCTGTTCGATCTTGCCGCGATTGAGCACCACCACGCGATCAGCCACTTCTAGTGCCTCTTCCTGATCGTGTGTGACGAACACGGACGTGATGTGCAGCTCGTCATGCAGGCGACGCAACCAGCGGCGCAGCTCTTTACGCACTTGTGCGTCGAGCGCCCCAAAAGGCTCGTCGAGCAACAGCACACGCGGCTCGACTGCCAGCGCACGGGCCAGCGCGATACGCTGACGCTGGCCACCGGACAACTGACTCGGGTAACGGTCTGCGAGCCAATCGAGCTGCACCAACTGCAAGAGTTCATGCACCTTGGCCTTGATCACCGCATCGGTGGGGCGTTGCTTACGCGGGCGCACGCGCAGACCGAAGGCCACGTTCTCGAACACGGTAAGGTGGCGGAACAACGCGTAATGCTGGAACACGAAACCGACCTGACGCTCACGCACCGGTGTATCGGTAGTGTCCTCGCCATGAAAGGAAAGACGCCCGTCATCAGCGGTTTCAAGGCCCGCAATAATGCGCAGCAGCGTGGTCTTGCCGCAGCCGGACGGCCCCAGCAACGCCACCAACTCACCACTGGCAATTTCAAGATTGACGGCATTGAGCGCCTGAAAATGACCGAAATGCTTGCTGACGGACTCGATGGCAATGCTCATGCTTTGCTCTCCTGAACAATGGGAGCGGCCACGCGGGGGCCGGACTCCTGATAACCGGAATTCTGTGCGGCCAGCTCAGCCGCCATGCGCCACTCCACCCATGTCTTGAGCACCAGCGTCACCAGTGCCAACAGGGCCAGCAACGTCGCCACGGAAAAAGCAGCCACGAACATGTACTCGTTGTAGAGAATCTCGATATGCAACGGCATGGTGTTGGTCAGCCCGCGAATATGGCCCGACACCACCGACACCGCGCCGAATTCGCCCATGGCGCGCGCATTACAGAGAATCACGCCGTAGAGCAGACCCCATTTGATATTGGGCAGCGTGACATACAGGAAGGTCTTGAAGCCGCCGGCGCCCAGCGTGATGGCGGCCTCTTCTTCATCAGAGCCTTGCGCCTGCATCAGCGGAATCAGCTCCCGCGCCACAAACGGAAACGTGACAAACAAGGTGGCCAACACAATGCCGGGCACGGCAAAGAGAATCTTGATGTCGTTCCCGATCAGCCACGCACCGAACTGGCTGTGAATACCGAAGATGAGCACGAAGACGAGGCCGGCAATTACCGGCGACACGGCGAAAGGCAAATCAATCAGCGTGATCAGCATGGATTTTCCGCGAAACTCGAACTTGGCGATGGCCCACGCCGCCGCCACCCCAAAGATCACATTGACCGGCACCGCGATGGCCGCCGCCAGCAAGGTCAGGCGAATGGCCGCCCAGGCATCCGGATCATTGAAAGAGGCCAGATAGGCCTCAAACCCTTTACGCAAAGCTTCAGTGAATACCGCCACCAACGGCGCCAGCAGGAACAGGGCCAGAAAAATGAAGGCCGTCCCCAGCAGCAGTACGCGTACCCATACCGGGTCACGCAAGGCTTGCGAGTGGGTGTTTTTGGCTGAGACAAGTGCCATTTCTTATTCTCCCCTTCCGCCGCGCAGCCGGACCCAGGCTTGCAAGCTGTTCACGAGCAGCAGCAACACGAATGAAATCACCAGCATCACGGCCGCAATCGCGGCGGCGCCGTTGTAGTTGTATTGCTCAAGCTGCGTGACGATCAGCAGCGGGGCAATTTCAGAAATCATCGGCATGTTGCCGGCAATGAAAATCACCGAGCCGTACTCACCAATCGCGCGGGCAAAAGCGAGCGCAAAACCGGTGATCAGCGCCGGCAGCACGGCCGGCCAGATCACGGCATGAAACGTCTGCCAGCGGCTGGCTCCCAGACTCGCGGCCGCCTCTTCCAGTTCCGTTTCCAGATCGGCGAGCACGGGCTGCACGGTGCGCACCACAAAGGGCAGACCGATGAAGGTGAGCGCCACCACAATCCCGGTCGGCGTGAACGCCACTTTTATGTCGTGCTGGGCGAGATAACTGCCGAACCAGCCATTGGGCGCATACAGCGCGGTGAGCGCGATGCCGGCGACAGCCGTCGGCAAGGCAAAGGGCAAATCCACCAACGCATCAATCAGGCGACGCCCCGGGAAGGGATAGCGCACCAGCACCCAGGCAACGATGAAGCCGAAAAAGGCATTGATGACGGCCGCAATGAACGCCGCGCCAAAACTGATCTTGTAAGCCGCCAGCACACGCGGCGACAAAATGAGATCGGTGAAAGCTTCCCAGGTCATGCCGGAGGCTTTGAGGAAAAGTCCGGCCAGTGGAATCAGCACCAGCAGGCTCAGGTAAACCACGCTATAGCCCAGCGTCAGGCCAAAGCCGGGCAACACCCGTTTGGGCTTTCGTCGCGCGGGAAGCGGCGAAGTCATGTTGCGCTCCTTGAAATCAGGGAATCACTCGGGCGCGCAGCATAGCCAGCGCGCCCGAAATAAATAAATATCAAAAAATTATGCAGATATAACCGGACGTACTAAGAGACATGGAGGGCGGGAACAGAACCTGAGTCGGGCTCCACCCGTAACCGGTAGCCCCGGCCACGAATGGATTCGAGCAAATGCGCGACACCAGCGGCCGCCAACTGCCGGCGCAACCGGTAGATCAAGACGTCGACACTGCGTTCATCGACACTTCCGTCTTCTTGCCAGACCGCCTCCAGCAACTGCTGACGGGTAAACACCCGTCCCGGCGACAGCATCAGCAAATGCAGCAAACGCAAACTCTGTGGCGACAGTGTCACCGCTATCGAGCCCACCCACGCCACCTGCCCCGGCACATCCAGACGCAAACCTGCTTGCTGCGTCACATCGGCCGCCACT
Organism: Moraxellaceae bacterium; assembly: GCA_030684415.1. GTDB lineage: Bacteria > Pseudomonadota > Gammaproteobacteria > Pseudomonadales > Moraxellaceae > UBA2031. Next base: position 13,349 of record JAUXNL010000122.1, read on the forward strand.
GGGGCCGCCAACGCGAAGTAGTCATGCAACTCCAGCAGCAGCGCTCTTGGCTCAGACGGCCAGATCACCTCATCCACCAACGCCGCACTCTGTCCACCATCCGCAATCAGCCGCCAGGGTGCGTGATGTTCCTGCGGCTTTGCCGACAGCAAGGCACGGAAATCGGCGGCCATGGCCGCCGACACCAGCCAGAGATCAGGCTTCCAGACCAGCGCGGGGGAGTCCGGCCGCAAGAGCGCCGCATCACTTCCCGCCGGCGTGAGCACAAGGTAGTGCTGCTGCTCCAGACCGAAGGCCAGCCAGCGCGCCAGCACCGGATTCTTCAGCAACAACGCCACCACGCGACTCATGACCCGACTCCCGTATTGCTATGACGGATTACCTGCCTGTCGGCTTGTAGATCTGGTCGAAGGTGCCACCGTCAGAGAAGTGGGTCGTCTGCGCTTTCTGCCAGCCACCGAAGAGATTGATGTCGACGAGATCAACTTTCACAAACTGCTTGGCATACTTGGCCGCCACCTTTTTGTCGGTAGGACGGTAGAAGTGCTTGCCCGCGATATCCTGACCCTGGGGGCTGTACAAGAATTCCAGATAGGCTTTGGCCACAGCTTCGTTACCATTCTTCTTGGCATTGGCATCAACAACCGTCACGGGAGGCTCAGCCAGAATGCTGATGGAAGGCACCACAATTTCCACGCTGTCGCCCACTTCACGCTTCGCCAGAAACGCCTCATTTTCCCAAGACAGGAAAACATCACCGACCCCGCGCTCAGAGAAGGTTGTCAGCGAGCCGCGAGCACCCGAGTCCAGAACAGGCACGTTCTTGAATATCTTGCCGAGGAACTCGGCCGCCTTGGCATCGTTGCCACCCGGCTGCTTCAGGGCATAGGCCCAGGCCGCCAGATAGTTCCAGCGTGCGCCACCAGAGGTCTTGGGATTGGGCGTGATCACCTGCACATCCGGGCGCACCAGATCATTCCAGTCCTTGATCTTCTTGGGGTTGCCCTTGCGCACCAAGAACACGATGGTGGAGGTATACGGTGAGCTGTTGTGCGGGAGACGAGCTTGCCAGTTCTTGGGCAGCTGACCCGTGTCGGCAATGGCATCGATGTCGTAGGCCAGCGCCAGCGTCACCACATCGGCCTGCAGGCCATCAATCACGGCGCGGGCCTGCTTGCCGGCACCACCATGGGACTGACGGATGGTGACGTTGTCACCGGTCTTTTTCTTCCAGTGCTCAGCAAAGACCTTGTTGTAGTCCTGATACAGCTCACGGGTCGGGTCGTAAGACACGTTGAGCAGGGTCACGTCCTTGGCCAGGACAGGGGCAGATACCAGAGTGGTCAGCAGAGCAGCAGCCAGACCAAAACGCTTGAGTAACATGAAATTTCTCCAGAACAGGGATAAGGCACGTTGATTTCAACGAACGCGCCCAGCTTAAGAGCGATTTTTTAAGAACAAAAAGAATAAGTTTTCATATGTTTAT
>JAUXNL010000142.1 GCA_030684415.1 Moraxellaceae bacterium
CATACACTTTGGGCGCGATGGCTGACGGGTTACCGGTGCGCGACAGAAACTCACTGAACTCGCCGATATTGCGCGCTTCTTTATAGAAATCGACCTCCTCCATCATGCACGCCTGGATTTCGGCCACGATGCCGGACAGCGATGCAAACTTGATTTTGGGGAAAGCGACTTCCACCACGCGCGCGGCAAAATACAGAAAATTGAGATCGGTGAGCAGAATGTTTTCAACGCCGGGCTTCTGGATCTTGATCACCACTTTCTCACCGGTGACCAGCGTGGCGGCATGCACCTGGGCAATCGAGGCCGAGGCCAAGGGCGTTTCATCAATGTCGGCGAACACCTCATCGAGCGGACGGCCGAGTTCGCTCTGCAACACGCCACGCAAAACGGAGAACGGCAGGGGCGTGGTCTTGTCCAGGCAATGCTGGAACTCGGTGACATACGCTTCCGGAAACAGCGAGGGGGAGCTGGCAATGAACTGCCCGAGCTTCACATAGGTGGCGCCCAGACGTTCGAAGGTCTGGCGCAGCAGGCGCGGCAGTGGCGGCCGCTCTCCCAGCAGCCAGCCCGTGCCGGTCTGGGCCAGCACCATGGTGGTCTGGGTCACGCGCAGCATGCCCTTGAGGGCGTTGCCAAGATTGGCGTAGCGGTTGTTGCTCATGTCACGACTCCTCATCTCCTTGCGGGAAGACCTGTACGGCCAAAGCCGGTCTCAGGTTTTCCGTGGGCTGCATACGACACAGCCCGGGTCCCGTTGCACCGAAAGGGTGCGCATCATCCCCGTCATGCCATCCCAGAGCCAGAGGCGACCGACCAGCGGCTCTCCCACTCCTGTCAGCATTTTCAGGGCTTCCGTGGCGGCCAGCGTGCCCGCCACTCCAGTCACGGGCGCCAGTACACCGGCCTCGGCACAGCTCGTCTCCGCCTCGGCACCGTCGCAGTACAAGCAGCGGTAGCAGGGCGACTCCGGGCGCCGCGCATCGAACACAGCAAGCTGCGCGCCAAAACCGATGGCGGCCGCGCTCACCAGTGGCACACCGGCGGCAACGCAGGCGGCATTCACGGCATCGCGCGTGGCAAAGTTGTCGCAGCCATCCACCACCAGATCAACGTCTGCGAGCAAGGGCGGCAAGGTGTCGGCATCGAGCACGACCGTCAGTGCACGCAACACGATCAGCGGGTTCTGCTGCGCGAGCTTTTCAGCCACCACTTCCGCCTTGAAGCGGCCAATATCTGCCGGCGTGAACAACACCTGCCGTTGCAGGTTGCTGGCGTCGATGCGATCGAAGTCCGCCAACAGCAGGTCGCCCACGCCGGCCGCGGCCAGATACTGGGCCAGTGGACAACCGATGCCGCCCAGCCCCACCACCAACACGCGGGATTTCTTCAAAGCGGCCTGCGCCGCAATATCAAAACCGGGGAGCATGATCTGGCGCGCGTAACGCAGCAGCTCGTCATCCGTCAGTATGGGCTGCTGTATGGGCTGCTGTATGGGCTGCTGTGTGGGTTGCTGTGTAGGCTGCTCATGAAAACAGCCGAAGGTGATACGTTCATGACCGCCCAAATCAACGCGCGAGTTCACCTCGGCAAAGCCCGCTGCTTCCAGCAAGGCGCGCACGGCCGGTGCTTGGTCGAAACCGTGCTCCAGTGCCAGCCAACCACCGGGCAGCAGGTGCGCGGGGGCCGCCGCGACTATCTGGCGAATGTCATCAAGGCCATCGGTCCCGGCCACCAGTGCGCTGCGCGGCTCGAAACGCACATCGCCGTCTTGCAGATGCGCATCGTCTTCGGCGATGTAGGGTGGGTTGGCCAGCACCAGCGCAAAACGCTCAGCCCCGAGCGGCGCAAACCAACTGCCCTCGCGGAACTCCACCGCCAGTGCGAGCCTACTAGCATTCTGGCGCGCCACCATCAGCGCGGGCCGTGACGCATCGACTGCCGTGACGTGTGCCGCCGGGCGCTCGATTTTGACCGCGAGGGCGATGGCACCACTGCCGGTGCCCAGATCCAGCACGGGCAGTGCCGCGCCGGCCGGCAGTTTTTCCAGCGCAAACTCCACCAGCAACTCGGTTTCCGGGCGCGGAATCAGCGTGTGCTCGTTGACCACGAGGTCCAGCGTCCAGAAGCCGCGACGCCCGATCAGGTGCGCAATCGGCTCGCCACGTTCGCGCCGTTCCAGCAGAGCGTCGAAGCGCATGATCTGTGCTGCATCGGCCAGCTCGTCGTCATGCGCATACAGCCACGACGCCGACTTGCCCAACACCTGCAACAGCAGAATTTCGGCGTCGCGCGCCGCACTGTCGGACACGGCCGCCAAGCGCAACCGTGCCATGCGCCGTAACTCGCGCAGGGTGGGCACGCCACTCATGCTTCCCCCTCCGACAATGCCGCCAACTGGTCAGCCTGGTATTCGCGCGACAAGGCGGCGAGTACGTCGTCCAGATCGCCTTCGACGATTTTGTCGAGGCTGTAGAGCGTGAGATTGATGCGGTGATCGGTCAGACGGCCCTGTGGAAAGTTGTAGGTGCGAATACGCTCGGAGCGATCACCGGAGCCGACCAGATCACGACGCATGGAGGCCTGCGCTTCGTGCTGCGCCGCCTGGCGTGAAGCCAACAGCTTGGCCGCGAGCAAGCTCATGGCCCGTGCCTTGTTCTTGTGCTGGGAGCGCTCGTCCTGGCACTCCACCGTAATACCGGTCGGAATGTGCACGATGCGAATGGCGGAGTCGGTGGTATTCACATGCTGGCCGCCCGCGCCGGAAGACCGGAAGGTGTCGATACGCAAATCTTCCTTGCGGATATCAACCGCTTCGACCTCTGGGGCTTCCGGCAAAATCGCGACCGTGCAGGCAGAGGTATGAATGCGCCCCTGCGACTCGGTGGCCGGCACGCGCTGCACACGATGCACGCCGGACTCGAATTTCATGCGCGCAAAAACACTGTCGCCCTCCACGCGGGCAATCACTTCTTTATAGCCACCATGTTCGCCCTGACTGGCGGACACGATTTCGATGCGCCATCGCTGCTTTTCGGCAAACCGGCTGTACATGCGAAACAGATCGCCGGCAAAAATGGCGGCTTCATCGCCACCGGTTCCTGCCCGCACTTCCAGATAGATATTGCAGCTGTCGTTAGGGTCTTTGGGCAGCATCAGGCGTTCAAGCTCTGCTTCCAGTGCCGCCACCTGCTGGGCACTGTCACGCAGCTCTTCTTCTGCCATATCACGAAAATCCGGATCTTTCAGCAAGGTGCGCGCTTCATCTCCCGCACGCAAAGCGGCATCGAGCGCGTTGAAAGCCTCCACCACCGGTGACAACTCGGCATGTTCTTTTGACAGCCGACGGAAACGGTCGTTGTCCGCCACCACGCCAGCATCCGCCAACAACGCGCCCACTTCTTCCGCGCGCTCCACGAGCAACTCCAGTTTGTGCCGCAATGAAGGCTTCATTCGCGGCGTCCACCGTCGCCACGCTGGCGGCTACGCCGGCTGCCATCGTCGCCAGTCACACCCAGCAGCTCGGCGGCCCAACGCAGCTTGTCATGCTCGCCACTCGCGGCGGCTTTTTTCATGGCGACCGTGGGCGAGTGCAGCAACTTGGCAGTGAGGCCGCGGCTCAGGCGCTCCAGCACCGCCGCCGGATCGTCACCTTTTTGCAGGGCCGCCAGGGCGCGCGCCATTTCTTCCTCACGCAGGCTTTCGGCTTGCTGGCGCCAAGTCGTCAGCGTGGACACCGCGCCTTGCTCGCGCTGCTGCGCCATGAAACGGCGTGCACGCTCGACCACAATCGCTTCGGCATCCTGTGCGGCGGCTTGCCGTGAGCGGATGTTTTCTTCAATGACCGACTGCAAGTCGTCAACCGAATAGAGATAGACATCGTTGAGCTCGGCCACCTCGGGCTCGATGTCGCGTGGCACGGCGATGTCGACCATGAAGATGGGGCGGTGACGACGCTTTTTCAGCGCTCGCTCCGCCATGCCTTTGCCGAGAATCGGCAAAGGCGAGGCAGTCGAGGTAATCACGATATCGGCATGCACCAGCGCGTCGGGAATTTCTTCCAGCGTGATCGCGCGACCGCCGAACTGTTCGGCAAGCGCCAAACCACGCGACAGCGTGCGATTGGCCACGGTGATTTTGCGCACTCCCTGCTCAAACAAATGCTTGCCGACAAGCTCGATCGTCTCGCCAGCACCAATCAGCAGCGCTTCGGTTTTTTGCAGGTCGGTAAAAATCTGCCGCGCGAGCATGACGGCAGCAAACCCCACGGACACCGGATGCGCACCAATGGCGGTATCGGTGCGCACCTGCTTAGCCGCCGAGAACGTTGTCTGGAACAGGCGCTCTAACTCCGGGCCCAGTGTGCCGGCCTCCGCCGCCTGGCTGTACGCGGTCTTCAGTTGGCCGAGAATCTGCGGCTCGCCCAACACCATCGAGTCCAGACCGGCCGCCACCCGCATGATGTGGCGCACCGCCTCTTCATCCGTGAAGTGGTAAAGACTGGCGGCCAGCTCACTCAGGGGTAATTGCCGATCGCGGCCAAGCCAGGCAAGCAACGCCTCGCCGCTGCCCGCGGGCGCAAGCCCGTAAAACTCGGTGCGGTTGCAGGTGGAGAGAATGGCCAGCTCTTGCACGCCGGCATCGGCACAGGCGGCGCGCAGGGCGTCAGCAAGGGCGTCCGGCGTGAAGGCAACCTTCTCGCGCAGCGCCAGCGATGCTGTCTTGTGATTGATGCCCAGCGCCAGCAGCCCCATGGTTAACCCTGTCTGTCGGGGCCGGGGCCCCGTTTGCGGACGCGAATTTTGCGCGATGGGGCCGTCAAAAACAAACCGGCGGCCCGGGACAGCACCGGAAAGCCGCAGGACGAGCCAGAGCCGACCGGCTGCGCCCTTCGTCAAACCCCGGCAAGCGCTGCTGAAATCGTTGGGATGAGGCGCCAATCCCTTGATGGCGACACGGAAGCACAGACCTTATTGAGAGCTCTGAATAGCCCAACACCGTCCCGACTGAGCCCTTCGACTCGCTCAGGAGAGCTCTGTCTAGCGTTTGATCTGAGTCAGCATGCCCTTTGATGCCCAACGGAAATCCCTGTGGGACTAATTCAGGGCGAACGGGATTATTCAGAGTATTCCTGAAACAACCGGCGTGACACTCGGCCTCTCGGACAGGGGAAATAAGCGGCCGATCACGCACTGCCCCTTCGTAACAGGCCACGCATTGCTCTGGCATTCGGACGCCACGGCCAATCCGTACTCACCCAGCCCGACCGTGATCCAGCCGTCGCTGGCTCAGGCACTCAACGGACTGAGAGGCTTGCTGAAAAGGGCCGCTCAACAGGCCGTTAACCAACTCGCATATGGAGGTGCCACGGCTTTTTTGCCAAGATGGCTGTCCGGCCGTCCCTCTGTGGTTTCGATTCATGCCTGCGTCCCGCCCTGCCATACGCCTTGCCCTCTCTGTACTGCCACTTCTGGTGCTGGCAGGCTGCGTGAGCCGGCCGCTCGCCGCTGTTGACGCAAAGCCGATCCTCACCTCTGCCACCGCAGAGTCTGCGGGTGCTGAAGCCACCGCAGCGGAGCCTGAATTCCGGCCCTTTCCGGCCGATACGCTGGAGGCCTTGCTGGAGGCAGAGTTCGCCGGTTACCGACAGCGCGCCGACATCGCTTTTCACCAGTACACCGAACAGGCCCGCCGGACACGTGACCCGGCTGTGCTGGCGCGCGCCACGACGATTGCACAATTGCTCGGTCAGGCTGAAAGCCTGGAGCTTGCCAAACTCTGGACGGACATCGAGCCAGAGAGCCCGGAAGCCTGGTATCTGCTGGTCCTCAACACCTTGCGTATGCAGCAGTTTGAAACACTGGTGCCCGCACTCGACCAATTGCTGGCGCTGCAACCGGATGCCGATCTGGAGCAGGTGTTTGTCGCGGCCAGCCCGGCCTCGCCCGCCGCACGTGCGGCCCTGAGTGACAGCCTGCGTAGCGTCGAAGAAAAGCACCCTGACAATCCCCACCTGATGTTCGCCCGCGCCCTGCTGCAAGCGCAGGCCGGTGAGCGCGAGGCTGCGATGGCCACCGTAAAGCAAGCGCGCCAGTTGCGTCCCGCCAGCCCGCAGATCAATTTGCTGGAAGCCAAACTGCTGACCGAAAGTGGCCGCAATCAGGAGGCCGCCAGCCTGCTGGAAGCGGCGCTCAAGCGCCGGCCCGAGAGCCAGTCCTTACGTCTGAACTACGCCCGCTCGCTGGTGCGGGTGAACAACCTGAACGGGGCCGAGCGGGAGTTCCAGACCCTGGTGCAGCGCTTCCCGAACGAGGCCAGCCTGCGCCTCAGTCTCGCCCTGATCGCCATCGAGGCACGCCACGATGACATCGGCCGGCGTGAACTGGAGCAACTGATTGATCACGACGAGTTTGCGGACGAGGCCAATTTTTACCTGGGCCAGTTGGCGCGCCGGCAAGGGAATGCAGACGAAGCCATTCTCGCCTATGAGCGCATTTTGCCCGGCCCACAGTTCCTGCAGGCCCAACTCGAAATCACACGCCTGCTGGTGGCCGGCAAGCAGCTCCCCGAGGCGCGTCGGCGCTTGGCCGAAGCCCGTGCCCAGTTACCCGAACTGCGCCTTCCGCTCTACCAGACCGAAGCCGAGATACTGAGTGAGCTCAAGCATCACAGTGATGCCCGCCAACTGCTGACTCAGGCCCTGGCGGAAAATCCCGGCAACTCGCAACTGCTGCTGAGTCGCGCACTGAGTGCTGAACGCGAAGGCCGTATCGATCTTTTCGAAGCCGATTTGCGCGACATCCTGCGCACAGAGCCCGACAACGCCTCCGCCTTGAATGCGCTCGGCTATACACTGGTGATTCATACCGACCGGCTCGACGAAGCCGAGGCCTATATCCGCCGCGCCCATGAGCTGAAACCTGATGATCCAGCCATCATCGACAGCATGGGCTGGGTCAAGTTCAAGCGGGGCGATGTGAAAGGCGCACTCGTTGACCTGCAGCGGGCCTATGCCCTGTTCCCGGACGGCGAAGTCGCAGCCCACCTCGGTGAAGCGCTCTGGGTCAGCGGCCAGCGTGATGAGCCCCGGCGCATCTGGACTGACGTCCTGCGTCAACACCCCGTCAACGAACACATTCTTTCGACACGCAAACGCCTCGACCCACAATGATTTTCCGACTGGTTCCCCTGCTGCTGACGGCCTTGCTGATCAGTGGCTGCCTCTCTCGCCCGCCGGCCCCGACCTCACTTCAAGGCCTGACACACTGGCAGGCCGAGGGCAAAATCGGCCTGCGCAGTGCCAGCGGCGGTGGCAATTTCCTGTTCGTCTGGCGGCAGGACGGTGAGCGCTACCGGCTGGCCCTGAGTGGCCCCTTGGGTGTCGGGCGCAGTGAGCTGGACGTCGGGCCGAACGGCGTCGTGCTGCATCATGCCGAACTGGGCGAGCTCACGGCCGCAAGCCCCGAGGCACTGCTGGAGCAAACGACCGGACACCGGGCGCCGGTGTCGCTGCTGGCGCACTGGATAAAAGCCGAAGCGGCCAGCCCCGCCGCCACGCTCCTCCGGAGTGACGAGGGCGTACTGCTGCATATAAAAGAAGAAGGGTGGACGGCCGAGTTCGCCGAATGGCAGCCCGGTAGCAGCCGCCTGCCACGGCGCATCCTGATTACAGGCCCGGACACTCGCCTCACTGTTTTCATTTCCGGCTGGCAGACTCCTCGCCCATGACCACTGCCGCCTTTTCATTGCCTGCGCCCGCCAAGCTCAATCTGTTCCTGCACGTTACTGGCCGCCGCTCCGATGGCTATCACCTGCTGCAAACCGTCTTCCAGTTCCTGGAAGTCGCCGACACCCTCCATTTCCGTCACCGTGACGATGGACGACTGACCCTGTCGCCGCCCATGCCCGGCGTACCCGAGGCAGACAATCTCATCATCAGGGCGGCGCGCCTGCTACAGGCCCATGCGGGCACTAATGCCAGTGCGGGCGCTGACATCGTGCTGGAAAAGCGCCTGCCCATGGGCGGAGGCTTGGGCGGAGGGTCGTCCGACGCCGCCACCACCCTGCTGGGACTCAACCATCTCTGGCAGCTTGAACTGGAAAAAGATGAGCTGGCGAGACTCGGCTTGCAGTTGGGCGCGGACGTGCCGGTTTTTGTCCGCGGTCAGGCCGCATTTGCCGAGGGGGTGGGCGAGCGGCTCACTCCCGTCGAAATTGCTGAACCGTGGTACCTCGTGCTCACGCCGCCAGCCCATGTCAGCACCGCCGAAGTCTTCTCCCACGCGGATTTGACACGTCATACACCCGCCATTACAGTAGCCGCCTTTCTCGGGGGGGCACCCTCCGCGCACCTGCAAAATGACTGTGAAAAAGTCGTCCGGATGCTGGTGCCGGCGGTGGCGAAAGCGCTCGACTGGCTGAGCCTGCATGGCCAGGCACACATGACAGGAACCGGCGCTTGCTGCTTTCTGGAATGCCCCGACGAGGCAAGTGCGAATGCACTGCTGGCGCAAAGCCCGGTTCCCGGTTTTGTGGCTCGCGGGAGGAATGTTTCACCGGCGCATGCTGCACTGGCTAAGGTGCCGCCCTGATTCATACCGCACCGACTCGTACCAAACAGGATCGTGCCGCACCAGATGCGGCGAGCTGAGCCGGCAAAGCGCAAGCAGCGACGGCGAGGCAGCAGCAAGGCGACACCAGGACGGCGTCGTCGCACGGCTCCGCTCAAGGAGCGGTGCAATCCGGCCACGGTCGGCCAGCAGTACCGTGCTGAAATACGCACAACAGCGCTAAAAAATAGGGGCGTCGCCAAGCGGTAAGGCAGCGGGTTTTGATCCCGCCATGCGTTGGTTCGAATCCAGCCGCCCCTGCCATTTTTGTCTCAACGTGGCTGCCAGAAAACATCCGGCAGTCGCGCACCCCCGAAGGGAAAACGGAGCGGCCTGATCAGCTTCTCCTGCTGGATAACACGGTAACTGCCACCATGCCCAATCTTGTCCTCTTCACCGGTAATGCCAATCCTGAACTGGCTGGAAAAGTGGCGCACCAGTTGCACGTGCCGCTGGGCGATGCCCATGTCGGACGCTTTTCCGACGGCGAAATCGCGGTAGAAATCAACGACAACGTGCGCGGCAAGGATGTGTTCATCCTGCAATCCACCTGTGCGCCCACCAATGACAACCTGATGGAAATGATTGTCATGGCCGACGCACTGCGTCGCGCGTCAGCGGGCCGCATCACTGCCGTGATTCCCTATTTCGGTTACGCCCGCCAGGATCGCCGCGTGCGTTCCGCCCGCGTGCCCATCACCGCCAAGATTGTGGCCGACATGCTGACCACCGTCGGTATCGACCGCGTGCTCACGGTCGATCTTCATGCCGACCAGATCCAGGGATTTTTCGACATTCCCGTGGACAACATTTACGCCTCGCCCGTCCTGCTCGCCGATATCGAAAAGCAGGGCTATGACAACCTGATGGTGGTCTCGCCCGATGTGGGCGGTGTGGTGCGCGCGCGCGCTGTGGCCAAGCAACTGAACGAAGCAGATCTGGCCATCATCGACAAGCGCCGGCCGAAAGCGAACGAATCGCAGGTCATGCACATCATCGGTGAAGTGAAAGGCCGCGACTGCGTCATCGTCGATGACATGGTCGACACAGCCGGCACACTGTGCAAAGCCGCTGCAGCACTCAAAGAACACGGTGCTCGTCGCGTACTCGCTTATTGCACGCATGCCGTGCTGTCAGGCCCGGCGATCCGCAATATCCAGGCCTCTGATCTTGATGAGCTGGTGGTAACAGACACCATCCCTCTCACACCAGAAGCGATTGCCACCGGACGCATCCGCCAAGTGTCGCTGGCGGCGATGCTGGCTGAGACCGTACGCCGCATCAACAACGAAGAATCCATCAGCGCGATGTTCGAGCTGCTCTGAGCGGCCCGAACATCCGCCTGAGGAACCGCCGTGCAATCCCGCACGGCAACCACTCCGCAAACGCCTGGTCGCAGGGCCTTGCGGAACAACAGGAGACATCAACATGTCCGCCGTTAGCTTTACCCTGAATGCCCAGGCCCGGACCGACGAAGGGAAAGGTGCGAGCCGCCGCCTGCGTCGTCTGGAAGCCAAACTGCCCGCCGTGATTTACGGTGGCAGCGAACCCGCACAGTCCATCACGCTCGAGCTGAAGGAACTGGTCAAGGCCCTGGAAAACGAAGCCTTCTACTCGCATGTGCTGACCATCAACATTGATGGCAAGCCACAGCAGGCCGTTATCAAGGACCTGCAGCGTCACCCGGCCAAGAACACGCCGATGCACGCTGACTTCCTGCGCATCGACGCCACCCACAAGCTGGTGATGAAGGTGCCCCTGCATTACACCCACCAAGACACCTGTGTTGGCGTGAAGCAGGAAGGCGGCGCCATTTCCATCATGGCTTCCGAAGTGGAAATTTCCTGCTTGCCGGCCAACCTGCCGGAGTTCATCGAAGTGAACCTGCAGGACATTCATGTTGGCACCACGCTGCATCTGTCGAGCATTACACTGCCGGCCGGTGTGGAAATTCCGGCGCTGGCGCTCGGTCACGACCACGACCAGCCCATCGCAAACGTGCACAAGAGCACGGCCGACGCTTAAAGCCGGCCTGCGCTCTGCCGCACACAAAGCGGGGCCTTCTGGCCCCGTTTTTTTATTTCGCTGGAAGGGCAGACGCATCGTTCCCGCCCTGCTGGCAAGACCGCTGCAAAGGCAACCGCCATGACAGGATTGCGACTCATTGTCGGCCTTGGCAACCCGGGCCCCGAATATGCCGCCACCCGGCACAATGCTGGCCAGTGGTTTGTCGAACGGCTGGCGGAGAAATACGGCATCCGCCTGAGTGCAGATCCGAAATATGCCGGCCTGTGCGGTCGCGGCAGCGTACAGGGGCAAGATCTGCGCTTGCTGGTGCCCACCACATTCATGAACCGCTCCGGGCAGGCAGTTGCGGCCGTCGCCACCTTCTTCAAGGTGCTCCCGGCCGAAATACTGGTCGCGCATGACGAACTTGATTTGCCACCCGGCACCATCCGGCTGAAATCCGGTGGCGGCCACGGCGGGCATAACGGCCTGCGCGATATCATTCCCGCGCTCGGCAACCAGAACGGCTTTCATCGCCTGCGCATCGGCATCGGCCATCCGGGCGATGCCAGCAAAGTGTCTGGCTACGTTCTCGGCAAGGCGCCTGTCGCCGAGCAAGAAAAACTGGAGGCGGCGCTGGACGCCGCTCTAGCACTGAGTGACGACATGGTGTCCGGCGATATGGCGCGGGCCATGAACAAACTGAATGGCTTCAAGGCGTGAGCTACGACACCCGGCTCCCGTCCTTGGTACGTTGCTGAGGCATGCCCTCAGGGCATGTTTCAGCCGACCACTCTTGGCTGGAAGACAGGCGACAGAAACCTTTTTCCGTCGCCTGCTGCATCACCTTCATGAAAAGGTAAATGAAATGGCTATCAACTGCGGCATCGTCGGTCTCCCCAATGTCGGCAAATCAACCCTCTTCAATGCCCTGACCAAAGCGGGCATTGCCGCGGAAAACTTTCCGTTCTGCACCATCGAGCCGAATACCGGCATCGTCCCGGTGCCCGACCCGCGACAAGACGCGCTGGCCGCCATCGTCAAGCCAGAGCGCGTGCTGCCCGCCACCATCGAGTTCGTGGACATTGCCGGTCTCGTTGCCGGTGCCAGCAAGGGCGAAGGTCTTGGCAACCAGTTCCTGGCCAACATCCGTGAAACCGACGCCATCGCCCATGTGGTGCGCTGTTTCGAAGATGAAAACGTCATTCATGTCTCCAACCGCATCAACCCTGTTGATGACATCGAAATCATCAACATGGAACTGGCGCTGGCCGACCTGGACACCGCCGAAAAAGCCCTCAAGCGTGTGGAAAAGCAGGCCAAGGGCGGCGACAAAGAAGCCCAGCAACTGAAAGCCGTCATCGAAAAAATCCTGCCGACACTGACGGAAGGGTTGCGTGCCCGCACGCTCGATCTTTCGCGCGAAGAGCTGCTGATCCTGAAGCCGCTCTGCCTCATTACCACCAAGCCGGTGATGTACATCGCCAACGTGGCGGAGGACGGCTTCAGCAACAATCCGCATCTGGACGCCGTGCTGGCCTATGCCGCCGCCGAAGACGCGATGGTGGTGCCCATCTGCAACAAGATCGAAGCGGAAATCGCCGAACTCGACGATGCCGACAAGCAAGAGTTCCTGGAAACCCTTGGCATGGAAGAGCCGGGACTCAACCGGGTCATCCGCACCGGCTACAAGCTGCTGGGCCTGCAAACCTATTTCACCGCTGGCGTGAAGGAGGTCCGCGCATGGACCATCAAGGTGGGCGCTACGGCCCCCCAGGCCGCCGGCGTGATCCACACCGACTTTGAAAAAGGCTTTATCCGTGCCGAGGTCGTCGCCTATGAGGACTTCGTGAAATACAACGGCGAAGCAGGTGCCAAAGAGGTCGGAAAATGGCGGCTGGAAGGCAAGGAATAC
>JAUXNL010000145.1 GCA_030684415.1 Moraxellaceae bacterium
CGTGCGCTGGCTGTCGACGTCGAAGCGGCGCTGTGTGTCGATTTCGTCGTCGAACAATTCGATGCGCAGCGGGAATTCCGTGCCCATGGGAAAGAGGTCGATCAGGCTGCCGCGTACGGCGAATTCGCCGTGTTCGTACACGGTATCGACGGCGGTGTAGCCGGCCGCTTCAAGGCGCCGGCGGAATTCGTTGCTGTCGAGCTTCTGCTTCACGCCGAGCGAGAACGAGCGGCCGCCAAGCCAGCCGCGCGGCGCAATGCGATGGGCGAGCGTGCCGACGGGCACGATGAGCACGCCCTGCGTCAGCCCGGGTAGTGTGGCCAGCGTGCGCAGGCGGGCCGACACAATGTCCTGATGCGGTGAAAACTGATCGTAGGGCAGGGTTTCCCAGTCGCTGAAGTGCAACAAGGGGCGGCGCCCGCCCAGAAAGAACGCGAGTTCGTCTTCTAGCCGGTTGGCCGATTGGGTATCGGCGGTGACCACCACGAGTACACCGGGATGGGCGATGGCGGCTTCGGCCAGTGTCAGCGCCAGACCGGCACCGGCGAGCTGGCCGAACTGGCGGCGGTCACCGGCCCGTTGAGGCAGGGCGGCCGGCAGGGCGGGAAGCGTGAAAGCAGAAGCAGAGGCAACAGACATTGGCAAATCCGGCAGCAGTCAGCGGGCGTCATCGTGCAAGGCAGCGCGAGCGCCGCACAAATGACAAAAGCCGCAATCAAGCGGCGCAGGCATGATAACGGAAGCCGGGGCGAGGTGTCCCTGTACAACCCGTGACGGCGCCATGCCGGGGCGAATGCCGGCGAGAGAGCCGGGGTGAGGGAGGGGCCAACGAAGTCGGGTCGCGAATCCATCGCGCTTGCGTGATGGATTCAGCGTGGAGCGATTCCGGACATGTGCGGGAGTCGCGGGCTGAAAAAGCCCGGGATGGGCGTTTTTCGGCACGCGGCTAAAGGACACAAAGACCCGCCTTGCGGCCTCTACTCCGTTCGGGCGCAGCGCCCGACGCAGACGTCCGACGGCCAGTCGGGTGTCATGGCCGGGCCAGCGTTGGCGGGCTCACCGCTTTCCCAGCAGGCCCCGTAACGTCGGGGCATACGTGCGCCCGACACGGCACTCCGTGCCATCCGCCAGTTGGGCGATCAACGCAGCAAAAGGTGCAGGCTTGAGGCGGATGATGGCATTACGACGGAGGATGGTTCCCCGATGAATGCGGATGAAGTCGTCCGGATTCAGTCGTTGTTCGAGAGCGTTCAGTGTTTCGTGGTGCAGGTACTCTGCGTCGGGAAGATGGATGCGCACATAGTCACGCTCGGCCTGGATGCGGATGATTTTTTCCTGCGGAATGCGGATGTGCTCGCCCCTCACCTTGACCCACAGTTCGCCGGCCGGCTTTGGCTGTTGCTTCAACGCGCGCTTGAGCGCGGCAACCACTTCCTGCAGTTCAGCCACACGGTCTGCATGGCCACGTGAGGCCACCGCCTGACGCGCCCGCTCCATGGCCTGATTGAAACGGGCGGCATCAATCGGCTTGGTCAGGTAATCAATCGCATTGACCTCGAAAGCCCGCAAAGCGTGGTGGTCAAATGCGGTGACGAACACGATGCAGGGCGGCTCGCATTGCAACTGATCCAGTACAGCGAAACCGTCTCCTCCGGGCATCTGGATGTCGAGCAACAGCACATCCGGCCGCGCTTCCGCCAGCTTGAGGCGCGCTTCGGCCACGTCGGCGGCTTCGTCGATGTCGCCCACCCACTCCAGCTTGTGCAGCAGGCGGACAAGTCGGCGTCGCGCGAGCGGCTCGTCGTCGGCAACAAGTATGTTCAAGCGGTTCATGCCAGACGCCACGGTAAGTCGATGAAGGCCCGGTAGCGGCCGGGCCCGACCGGGCCGGACAGCAAGTGGCTGTTGGCCTGGAAGCGCAGGCGCAGGCGTTCCGCCACGTTGCGCAAGCCGACGCCCATGCCCGGACGGCGGGAGGAGTCCTGAAGAGTGGTGGGCATGCCGTTTTCTACCGAGATATGCAGTCGGTCACCTTGGCGCTCGGCTTTGAGTGCAATGTCAACGAGCCCCACGGTAGTGCTCACGCCATGCTTGATCGCATTTTCAATCAGCGGCTGGAGAATGAGGCTGGGCACCAAGGCGTTGCGTGCGTCCTCTGCGATATCAAACCGGAAGCTCATGCGGTCGGAAAAGCGCTCGCGCTCGATTTCCAGATACTCCTCCTGTAATCCCAGCTCTTCGGCGAGCGGCACATCTTGCATGGGGTCGAGTGAGAGCGTTGTGCGCATGAAGGTGGAGAGCGACAACACCATGCGCTCAGCCCGCGTGGCGGCCCCTTCCTCGATCAATCCGGCAATCGAGTTGAGGGTGTTGAACAGGAAGTGCGGATTGACCTGGTAGCGAAGTGCCTGCATTTGCGCGGTGAGCGCCTCTTCACGCATGGCGGCAAGACGGCGCTCGCGCTCGCGAACCTCGAAGTTGTAGAGCAGCGCCATGAACAGGCAAGACCAGCCAAACAGCATGGAGGCGCCTTCAATCAGCATGAAGCCCGAATAAACCGGGTCAAAACTGACTGGCTTGGGGTATTCGCAGATCATGTAGTTGAGAAAATCGATGGCGACAAAAAGAGGGGCCATTGCCGCCGTCATCAGGAAGCTGAGGAGCGCCTTCTGGGTGAAGGTCAGTGAACGCAGACGGAATAACAGCAGCGACATGCCGTAGGTCATGACAGCGCCTGCGCCAAACAGGATGAATTTCAGCGGTGCCGATTCCAGCGGATCGATATTGATGAAGTAACCCAGAATGCTGTCGGCAAAAAACATGCATGTCCAATAAACAAGGCTGAGGCGCAGCGTTGCCGGAACGATGCCTTCATAAGCTTTCAAATCAGCCATGTCGTTCTCTTGTTCACGGTGGGGTCTGCCTTGGCGGTTGGTCGGCGCGTGTGCTGTTCGTCGATGAAAAATCGCCATTCGCAGAATTTCTTGTCGTTCGGGTAGGGGCGGCAGTCTGTTGGCAGAAAACGGGTCGTTGATACCGGATTGCACGCATAAGATCCATCAACTTTTTATCTGGCTGAAGAGGTCTGATTGTCAGCAATGTCGGTCGCAATACCGGCAGTCATGCGGGTGACAAAGCCGGTCGTAATGTTGGCGGAAAAACCGATTCCGTCATACAG
>JAUXNL010000149.1 GCA_030684415.1 Moraxellaceae bacterium
CGCGGCCGACAGCGTCTCGGCCGTGAAGCCGCGCAGGATGTAGCTCTGCGATTGCAGCGCCTGCCTCACGCGCTCGGCATCCATGCGGGCTGCGGTTTTCTTTTTGGCTCGGGTGCTCATGTTAGATCAGGACTCCTCCCTTGCCGCAGCCGGCGAGATCGCGGCCGAGCCCGTCGCGGCGCTCGACCCTCTCGTATTGGAACGGCGCGGCCTTCGCGGTGGCGCCGATGGTTTCGGCGAGCGCGCTGTAGCCGCCCGCCAGCAGGAAGTGATTGTCGGTGCCGTCGACGTAGTCGCCCAGCTCGCCGGTCTTGTCGTTCTTCACGCGCTGCGAGCCCGCGAGGTAGTGCGCGTCGAGGGTTTCGAGGATGCCCGGCGCACCCGTCGTGCGCTTCGGCAGCATCATCGCCGGAGCGGTCCGCACCATGTTCTTGCCGTCCGCGCCTTGCACGACCTCGACGACGTTCTCGGTCGGGGTGAGGAATTCGCGCACCACGCGGTCGATGGTCTCGAAGCGATTGCAGGCGATCATCGGCACGAACTTCGTCACGCCGTTCTCCTGGAACTCGACCGCGCCCTGGTCGATGCCGGCGCCGAGCTGGTTCTTCGTGAAGCGCACGACCGCGCAGCGCAGGTTGATCCACTTCTGGTTCGCCCCGTTCCACGTCAGCCCGCCCGGCAGCGCGAAGTGCGTCTCCCGGTTCTTCCAGTCGATCGCCGGCCACACGTTGACCTCGGCCAGGCCGTTGAGCACCAGCGCGAGCGTGCGGGCCTCGGCGACGGCCGGGCGCTCGTCGATGAAGAGCGTGTCAACCAGGTCGGTCGAGAACAGGCCGGTGACGCGCGCGACCACGTCGCCGATGGCGATCTGCGCGGCGTTCACCAGGCGCTTCTCCGCCGGGCCGGCCGTCTCGCGGCAGACATACCAGCAGCGGTCGCCCGTGTCCAAGCCGGCGAAGCGTGGCACCAGCGTGCGGCGCTCGCCCAGGTAGAAATTCCCCGCCGTGCGCGAGCGTTCGAGGATCTCCGGCGTGAGCGCCTGCGCCGCACTCTTCGGCGCCGCTTTCCGGTCGCAGAGGAAAGAAACCATTTCCTCGTTGTCGCTGACCGCGCGGGTCCAGTGCGCGACGATCTGCTGCAGGTCGATGGCCGGCGTGCCAATCTGCCCCACTCGGAAAGTGTAGAGCTGCATCACCAGCTTGGCTGGCACGCGGTGGTGCCAGATCGGGCGGTCGCAATCCAGCGGCTCACCCGTGACCGGGTGGGCGTAGTAGTAATTGCCGCCGGGCACGTAGGTCGCGACGACCTCGTCGCTGCCCGGCCGGCGGAAATCGGCCTCGTAGCCCAACACCGGATCGTCGGTGCGCGGCCTGCCCGTCACGGCGCAGCGGCAGATTTGCGGCCACGCCTCCTCGGGGTTGAGAAAGCCCGGCGGCACGGCGACGACGTGGCGGTGGCCGTGGTCGGTGCGGATATGGCGCGCGGCGTCGAAGCTCTCCCACGTGCGCGCCGTCGCGAGCAGCACGACGCCCTGGGTGCCGGCCGCCCACACTTTGTTCTGGCCCGCGCCGTGGATGCGCTGCGTGCCGATCTCCAGGTGGAAGCGTTGCGCCGAGACCGTCATGCGGCCCGAGGCAAACTTCGCCATCCGCGGAGGGATGTCGTCCTTCTCGTCCTCGATCACGATGTCGGCGGAGAAAGTCGTGGGCGGCTTGCGCAGGCCGCGGAACATGCCCGTGGCAGTGCGCTGGCCGTCGGTCACCAGGAAAGCGCCCTTCGTGTTCACGGCCTTGCCGGACTCGTTCACCATGCGGCCGACCTTCGTCATTTGCGCGAGCCACGGGATCTGGTCCAGGACGTCGGGCCGGAACTTCGCGTCGACGATGGTCTCGGCGAGTTCGTCGTCGGGCAGATACGTGATGACGTTCTGGAACCGGCAGGCCGAGCCGTAGGCGGCGAGCGCCAGCTCGAGCGTCGTCTTGCCGAACTGCGCCCCGCCCGCGAGCGCGAGCTTTGCGTCTTTCAGCGGCACGCCGGTATGGGAGCCCAGGATATAATCGATCAGGTGCACGATCTCCTGGAGCGCAGCCCGGCCCTGAAAGGTGTAAGGCCCGTAGGTGCCGGCCCCGGCAAACGTCATCAGCTTCACGCGCATGACCTCCGCCAGGAACTGGTGGAACGAGGCGACGCGCGGGATGTTCGCCACCGCTTGCGGCGCGACCATGGCGTCGAACTTCTCGAACGCGCTGCCTTTGCGGGGAGCGACCATTACTTCGCGCCCTCCACACCCTTCATCGCGGCGGCCTTGAACTTCTGGTAGAGCGCCAGCGCCTCGGGATTGTCCTTCACCTCGGCGAAGAGCGCGTCGAGCCCCTTCTCCATCGATGACTTCACCGCCTCGCGGAACCGCTGCACCGCCAGCTCGAGGTTGCCCTTCTGCAGCGCGACCTTCTCCGAGTCGGTGATCATCTTCAGGAAAGCCTTCAGCGTTTTCGGATTCACGTTCTGGCTCGCCGCCAGCTCGTAGGCCAACTGTTCCAGCCGGCGCATGATCGCCGGCTTGAACTCGCCCTGCTTCAGCCGGGCCATCTCGCTCGCGAAGTTCTGCGCCTGCGCATACTTCCACGGCAACGCCGACGAATGATAGAAATCCGAGAAGGTGGAGTCCGACGAGACCAGCACGCCGAAGCGCGTGTGCACGCGCTGGCGCGCCTCCTCGTAGCTGACGTTTTCCTCGGTCAGCCAGCGCGAGAGTTCCGCCTGCTGCTTGGGCGGCAGGCCGTCGAGTTTCGAGTCGGAGCGTGGTTTCTTCATTCACGGATTGCACGGCTGGGCGTGGTGGCAAAGGAGGCCGGCGCCGCTACCCCTAACGGCGCCGGCGTGCATAACCCCAAGGATCCCTGGCCGCGCCGTCGCTGCATCAGCGGCGGCGGGCGTCGGGAAATTGATCACACCGCCCGCGGGCTGCGGAGCGGTTTGGTGCATGTGGCGTAGGATCTCCGGTTGCCGGGACGCGGTGTGAAATTTGCCCAGGGTTAAGCCAGCCGCATCGGCCACAACCTCGGCTGGCCCCTGGGCTCGCACCGTGGCCGGTGCGAAAGTCGTCACGAGCAAAGAGATGAAGTTCACAGTCCTTCCTCCTGGAGCGCGGCCGCACCGATGCCGGTGATGGCCCAGCGCTTCTTCTGCATCGCGGTGGAAAAGGTCTGGGCGAAAATCCGATCGGCGAGATCGCGCAGCGACTGCTCCAGCTCGGGCAACGTCAGGGCGCGGTGCCGCCCGCGCCGCATGTCGGTGAGCAGATCCTCGGCGGCGGCGCCGTAGATGCCGGCCCCACGCAAGGCCAACAGCAGGTCGATGTGGAGTTGGGTCATGGTCAGATGAGGCCCTTGGTCGAGCGGAGGAGCTCGATCGTGCGCTCGGGCACGCGGTCGATGCGGTCGTTGATTTGCCGGAGGTCGCCATCGAGTTTCTCGCGCAGGCGCAGGTCCTCCTTCTTCAAGTCCGAAATCTTTCCCTCAACCTCGCGTCGCTCGCGGGCGATGCGGCCGTGCACCTGGTCGAGGTCGTCCTGGCTGACGAGGCCGGGGTGCTCCTGCACGACGAGTGGCTGCGCGATGGGTGCCGGGACGCGCTCGCGGAGCTTCTTGAGCGCAAGGGCGGACCCGATCACGGTGGCGACGAAGCCGCCGAGATACATGAACACCGAGATCCACGACGCGAGGTCGTCTGGGGAGGGCACGGCGGCGGCGAGGAGGGCGGGCATGGCCTTACTTCGTCGGCGTGGCGCGCTCGCGCACGACCCGCACTTTGGGCACCCAGGCGTTGCTGTGGTCGAGCGTGCTGACGGTCTTGCCGTCGGCGGTCTCGGTCCGGCGAAATTCGGTGTGCGAAAATTTGCCGGTGATCTCGAGCTCGGTCACGCCGAGCTGCTCGAGCGCGGTGAGCTTTTCGGAGTAGGACTTCGTGGAGCAACCAGCGGCGAGCAGGCTCGCGGCGACCGTGGCAATCAGGAGGATGGCTCGAGGTGTTTTCATTTGAGGACGTCGGGTGGATTCTCGTCGCGAGAATGGAGGAGCTGCATCGTGGCCTCGAAGGGCATGCCGGCCTCGAGCCAGGTGGAGTGGCCGTAGGCGTCGTTGCGGTGCACGAAGACGTTGGGGAATTCGGCGAGCGGAGCGGTCGCCAGGCCGAGCGCGCCGTAACCGAGACCGGCCCAACCGAAGAGGGAGCGCGACACGCGGCCGAGCCGGAGCGCGCGATCATTGGCGGAGCCGTAAACAAAGAGCAGTGCGCAATCGCCGCCGATCAGCGCGTCCTCGAAGTCGGCCTCATCGGCCGCGGGCGAGATGAGATGCACGCTGCGGACGGGCTGAGCGAAGAACCACGGCTGATCACCGCGCAGGCGGAGCACGCGCGCGATGATGTCGCTACCGTTGGAGTGGCCGACCAGCACGATCGAAAACCCCGCGCGCTCATAATAACCGAGCATGGTCGCAACCTTCTCGGCGCGGCTCTGCTGCAGGAAGCGGCGAGTCAACGCGCCAGCGGAATACTCCCACTTCTCGGCCTTGTGCGGCGTGCGGGTGGCGGTCCAGGTGACAGCGCGATCGGTCCAGCCGTCGTGCGCTCCGGCGCGATTGAATATACCATTGATGAAAACGAAGACGCGCCTCATAGGGCGGAGGCCGCGCGGCGGCGCGGATCGACGCGCGTCGGCGGATCGACGCGCGGGTTGGTGACGCAGAAAATCCCGCACGCGATGTTGGCCGGCACCAGGCACTTCACGCGGCCCTCGGCCGTGCGCAGGAGCAGCACGCGGTCGCCGCCCTTGAGCAGCGACACGCTCGCACCGATCACATGGATGAACGGGCCGGTGATCACGCGCGACGGCTCACCCTTGGGCACCGCGATGGCAAAGCCCTCGCCATCCATGAACGTGCCGACGACCTCGCCGCCGTTCGCGCGATTGACGACGGGCGGGTTTTTTGCGACTGTCTCGGCGGCCGAGAATGCGGGTGCAGCTGACACGCCCCGACTTTACCGCCTTCCCGCTCCGCGGCCTACGCACCCATCCTATCTGTCGTATCTATCTGACTATTTCTTGTTCGCGACAGCCGCGATCAGGAGGACAACGCATATGGCGCCGAGCAAGACGAGCACCGTGACGACCGGGGACTTCGAGTCGTCTTTCATGTAGTTCGGCGCCGATCCGGCGGGCTTAGCGGCTCCTCCTGGAGAAGCCGGCGGCCGAGTGTTGCGCGCGATCTGCTCAAGCAGTTTCAGACGCCTGGCCGAGCTGTATTCGACATCCTCGACGTCGAGCTGGTGCGAGAAATTGTCGTAAGGTGGATGCGGGCGGCCGAACATGCTGAAGCGCGACCACACGGCGGAAGTTTTCAACGCGATCATACGGCCGCCGAACAGCTGGCCGCCGGCCGCGATCCAACGTTCCTTCGTGCCGGGCTTGATTCTGCCCACGGTCGCGACGAGGCGGGCCGCTGGCCACATCTCCAGCACGCTCTCCTCAAGGCCTTGCTCCCAGTTCTGTTTTGCTATCGGCGCCCAATGCATTCGCTCGACCAGACCGGTGAGCCGATCGTTGTTGTCCCTCAAGTCTGCGATGATCAGCCCGTGCTTCATCCAATCGCCGCGCTCAAGTGCCTGCTTGATCTTGCTCCGATCGCCAGCGGTGTCCCCGGTGAAGGCCGGGATGCAACGCAGCACGATTGAGGCAATGGGATGCGCGGACTCGAGGTATAGTTGCTGTTGCCCGTCGGGCACTGCGAGCCACATGTCCACTTGCTGGCCCGGCTCGAGCGCGCGCCACTGATCGAGCGAGATCATCACAGCAGCTGCCAGACGTGTCGGCTATCGATGAAGGCGATGACCCGGCCGTCACGGATGATGAATTGATACGGCTCGAAGCCGGTATAGCCGCCGTAGCTGTTCTTCGCGTTGATCATCGCCTTGACGACGTGACCGGCCGCGATCCGCGTGCCGGTGCGATCGGACTCACCAGCCCAGGACTCGGTTGTCTTCTCGTCGAACTGCCAGATCGCGGAGTCTGAATCCTTCAGCCGCATCTGCATGAAGGTCTTGACCAGGCCTTGCCAATCGGCCGGCAACGCGGCGCCGTAACCCATCTGCGCAACCTGCGCTTCATACTGCGCCTGGGTGGTGGGAGTGTAGCAGCCGGCGAGCGACAGTGCAGCCAGCGCGAAGAGGAGTCGAAATCGTGTCTTCATGAAAAGCTCAGTCGCCCTTGGGCGGTGTCTCCCACTCAGCGAGCGGGAAGTGTTTCTTGAGCCGTCGCATGACGGCCGGGAATGCATCGGGATCGGCGGCGATCTCCGCCGCGTCGAACAAATGTCGGATGTAGGATTCGCAGTCGGCGCGCGTTGACGGGCGACGTTGCTCGAGGAGATTTAGGGCCACCCCGCGAGAGTATGGCGCAGACTCCTCCTCCAAGGAGCTCCGTTTATCGCCTGTTTTAAGGTGGTCGGTCAGTTCACTTTTGCGAAGGTCGCGCTCCATGTCCTGCAAGGCCGCCCGCAGCTCGGCGCTCGGTTGTTCGTGGCCCCGCTCGAGTTTGGAGATCCACTCCCGGCTGACTCCCAGCGCCCGGCCCATGGCCTCCTGATCAAGATCAAGCCGCCCGCGAAGGAGGCGGATGCGTTCGTTCCAGGGGTTCATTTACTTGAACAAGAAGTTAACATTTATGTTGACGGCGTGGGATAACCTTCACATTCGTGAACCATAGCCAATCACTATGAGCCCCCACAATCAAGCCCGAATCCGCATGCACCAGAAGCGCCTCGCGCTTGGTTACTCGATGAAGGAGTTAGCACGCGTCGTCGGCCGACCACGCGAGAGCGTGTCGCGGGCGGTGAACCACGGTCATCATCCGGGCATCCTCGCAAAAGTGAAGGAGGTCCTCCGTGGCTGAGAGCAAGACACAGATCGCCCTGCGCGTTGCACACCGGCACAGCGAGGACCCGACGACCACGGCACAGGAGAGGGAAGCGATCCTGGCGGCGATGACCGGCGCATTCAAGGGCCGCCCCGGCGAGCTCGCGGCCAAGACCCTGTTTCACCTGCGCGAGCAGCGCCGGCTGCAAATGACGCTCAAGGCCATCTTGGAGGGCATCGGCAAATGAACGCGCCGTCGAAACTCACTGCGGCGCGCCTGGAGTTGGCCTCATGGCTGCTGGCGGAGGCGCTGCCTGGCGCAGCGTCGTTTCCTCACTGGCATGAGGCGGCTTATCATCTGGCTGCCCTGCGCGGGCATGTATCAGGCGCTCGAGCAGATTTACCAACTGACCTTGCTGCACTACGCCGGCTTCTCGCGCCGAGGCCATCCATCGATGGGCTTCATGGAGCTGACCTCGAAATGTGTCGAGCCGCGTGTGCAGACGCTGGTGCTCGTCTTCAAGCGCTTTCACCCGCTCGCGCAGGGCTGCCACTTCAACATCCGCCTGGGATTTCCACGGCCACATGCCCGCAGCCTGCGCGGGCCAACCCCAGGGAGCAAGCCTGACCATGTCGACCGCCGAGCAACTTGCCTTCCCCTTCGCGTCGCTGGACTTCCCCGGCCGCACGACGCTGGGACTGGGCGAGATCGCGAAACGGATCGGCTGCTCGGTCGATCACCTGCTCAACGAGGTCGAGCACGGCGCGCTCTGTGGCATCGATCTCAAGGGCGCCAAGGCCACGCTGCGCTTCATCCGCGTGCCGGTGGAGGCCTATCGCGCCTACGTGCTGCAGCGCATGACCGGCGAGTTCCGCCGCAATTTCATCCGCGATCTGCCCGCCCACGTCAAACGCGAGCTGCGCCGCGAGATGATCGGCGCCTCCGACAAGGCCGAGCTGCGCGAGATGATCACGGAAATAAAAGGGGCACTCACCGCATGAGGACCGCCGCCCAGCTCCGCTGCCTCATCGCGAACGACCACCAGCGCCTCGCCTGGCTGGCCGTCATGCTCGACGAAGCACCGCTCGACGCCCTGCCGCGCAACTTCCACGCGCAGTGCGTGGCCGCGCGGCAGGCGCTCTGCGCCCGCGAGGCCGACCTCGCCCAACTCCTTTCGCCGGCTGCGCCAGACGACCACCTCCCGTCGGACCCGGCAGGTTCCTTGGCCACCTCGGGCGCAGCGCAGCCGGCGATCTCTCTCTGACCCATGTCCAAAATCGAAAAACAATCCACCGCGCTCGCGCTCCTCCAGGACAAGGAAATCGGCAGCGCGATACCCCTCACCAAGCTGCAGCTCGTCGCGGTGCAGCAATTCCGGCGCATCGCCCGCGATACGCGCGAGGCGCCGCTGCGGGCGATCCTGCTCGGGCTCACCCTGCACCGGGTGAAAGCCTCCATGCCTTGGGGAACCTTCGAGGCCTGGAAAAAGGCAAATGTTACCGCCTGTAACATTTGGTCCGAGAGCACGACAAAGAAGAATTGCTCGTTCTTCATGCGCCTCGCCATCGCCGCTATCTCGCGCACCGGCGCCACCAAGCCGCAGCTCCTCGCGCTGCCGGGCGATCAGTCCGAGTTGGCGCTGCCGGGT
>JAUXNL010000159.1 GCA_030684415.1 Moraxellaceae bacterium
GCAGCTGTTGTTCCG
Organism: Moraxellaceae bacterium; assembly: GCA_030684415.1. Classification (GTDB taxonomy): domain Bacteria; phylum Pseudomonadota; class Gammaproteobacteria; order Pseudomonadales; family Moraxellaceae; genus UBA2031. The sequence goes on from JAUXNL010000159.1 coordinate 16, forward strand.
GGAACATCTCCGGGTAGCTTTACCGTTGGAGCCTCTGGCACGGCCCAGTACTCGTTTCCAATTGCACTACCTCCAGGTATCCGGGATGTATCCCCTCAGCTCTCTTTTCAATACTCCAGTCAAGTGGACAACGGGCTTCTGGGCGTTGGTTGGTCAATTGGCGGATTGCCATCCATTACACGTTGTCCACAGACGTTACCTCAGGATGGGGTGCGAGTAAGCGTTACCTTAACAGCGGCTGATCGGTTCTGCCTGAACGGCCAACGACTGATTTTGGTGTCTGGGACGTATGGTGCACAGGGTGCAGAGTATCGTACGGAACTCGATACCTTCAGTCGTGTTATTTCCTATACCACTTTCACAGAACGTGGGCCGGACTCCTTCAAAGTTTGGACCAAAGAGGGCCAAGTCATTGAGTTTGGTGGGACAGCAGACTCCAGGCTGGTGGCGAATCAAAGCTCGGTGAGCGGCAGTAGTAGCACGACTGATTTTGGCTTGATTAATAACGTTGCACTGCGACAATTCGAGTCGGTGCTTCAGTGGAATGCAAACAAGGTTTCAGATCGCAACTCGAATTATTATACAATAAATTATGCGAAGAATGACTTGCTTGGTCAAATCAATCCGGTCAGCATTAATTATACAGGTAATGATGCTGTAGGTCAGGTGCCGGTGTTGCCAAGTAATTCAATTGTGTTCAGCGTCGAAGTCCCCAGCGATTATTTTAAGCACAAATTGCAGTACGTGGCAGGCTCACGTATTTCATCGGCTAAAGTATTGAGAAGAGTCGATATTTTTACAGATGGAGTCTTAACTCGAAAATACAAACTAGCCTACAAGTCTGATAGTCCTGCTTGGGTGGCTGCCCGATTAAGGCTTGATAATGTAACGGAGTGTGCTGTCGGTATATCTGGAGTCGAAACATGTTTTGAGCCAACGCGTTTTGATATGAGCAATTTTAGTGGTTGTATGTATGAAAGCCATAAATCGACACTTGCACTACCTGCAGTGGTTGGTGCGGGTGTCTATATTCCTTTGCCGCAAGACTTTGATGGTGATGGGCGCACTGATCTTGTGTCGGCAAAAATTGATGGGGGGGGATTCCGTGTGCTATCTGCCAAAAGCAGTAATGCGGTCCCATCTGAAGGTGAGTTTTCAAATGGTGCGACGTGTGCGACTGCCATAAAGCCAGGACAAGCGTTTGATGCAGCCGTCAGCAGTGCCGTTACCACAATAAACCATGGCATCTCAGCAAATTGGGTGATGACCGCTGGTGATGTGAATGATGACGGATTGCCGGAGATTGTCGCGATACCATTGACTGGAGCGCTGAATCCTATTGTTGCTGTGAGACAAGCCAGCGGTATATTCACGAGAGCAACTAATTCGATATCTGATACGTCAAATTACTCAGGTACTACTCATAACGCCTATGGCGGTGAGCGAGCTTGGCTCACGGATATTGATGGAGACGGGAAAAAGGATATCGTTGCAATCAAGTTTACTGGTGTGACGACTAATAATACTAATGTTGCTGTTTTTTTTCGAAAAGGCTTTGGCGATGCCCTGTTTGCACAGACGATTCGCCAAGACTTGCAGATTGGTAGAAATGATTCACCGCTCGGCTTCAATACGTCTATCGGCGATGTCAATGGTGATGGGCGAAGCGATATCGTATTTACTGCCCTACGAGGTGCAATAATAACGGCTGATGTACTGCTTGGTTCAGGATCGGGCAATACTATATTCAATAATAGTGCAACTTCATCAGAGCTGATGTTTCATTCAAGATTCGATAATGCTCTTGGGTCAGGTGCTCACACGCGTATCAGTCTTTTGGATGTCAATCGTGATGGCCTTGCTGATCTGGTTTTTTTTAAGGTTCTGAAAGGGGCCGGAAGCGCAGATAGCATCTTTAATCAGGCTGATATCGCAGTAGCACTATCGGGGGGGGAGGGTAGGTTTCTGATTCCATCAAGGTCGCGGCAGTCATTGCCGCAGGCGTTATCCACCGCTCAGATAAATACATTATCAGACTTGACGACAATCCCTTGGAAAACCACGTTTGCTGACATCAACGGTGACGGCAGGCCCGATTTAGTGGTGAGCCATGTGATGGCAGATACTGGTGTTTCTCCATCCAAAAGACGATTACTGACGTTCACTTATATCAACAGGGGAGATGGTTTTTTCGTGTTGAAGGGCGCATCTTGGGCAACCAACACGACGGAGCCATCATTAGCTGAAGAGGGAAGCTGGGTGCGTGTATCCGGCGACTTTGATGGTGACGGGCTGGGCGAGTTGGCATCGGTGCAGGTCAATAATAGTGCTGGCTATCAAATATTTCCCGTATTTTCGCGATCCCCCTTCCCTGATTTGCTGAAAAAAATCACGGATGGTAATGGGTCTGTCACCACTGTTGCGCACGCACCATTAACCCGTGATGAGGTTTACACCAAGGGCACGTCTTCTTTTCCGAGAATCGCCATTCGTGCCCCGATTTATGTGGTAAGCACAGTTAAACGTGATTCGGGCAACAGCTTGGCGCCAGCCAGTTGGTCTTATGCTTACACTGGTGCAGCAATGGATGCTGGTGGTCGTGGCTTTCTTGGCTTTGCCAGTCAGGCTGTGACCGATCCTTTGGGTATTACCACCACCACAACTTTCTCCCAAGCGTTCCCTTATTCAGGTATGGTTACGAATCTTGTTTCTGTAAAGGGCAGCACAACACTTTCGTCTGTGGTTCATACGCCGGGTCAAAAAGTTATCAGCCATGCATCTGGCAAAGCAAGCTATTTCCCTTTTGTCGCTAGCTCGCTAGCCAAACAGTATGAGTACTCCAGTGCGACACAAACCAGTCAGACTCACACGGTTAATGATTTTGATTCTTGGGGGCGGCTTTTGTCGTCAGTTGCCATTACCACTGGTAATGGCAGTTATAGCCAGACGACGACAAACAGCTATTTCCCCAACATCATTACTCCAACCGCATGGCGTGTCGGTGAAATTAGTCAGAGATTGGATCAGCGTACGGCTCCTCTTCCAGCGGGGGTGACCTCGGATCTCACCCGCACAATGGCTTGGACATACGATGCTGCTGGACTGGTTCACACCGTAGAGGTTGAGCCTGCAAATGCGCAATTAAAGACCACAACTGCTGTGGCGCGTGATCGCTTTGGTAATGTCAAGACATCATCGGTCACGGGTCTTGATATCCTGACTCGTGGTGAGTCGATTAATTATGATGTGTCAGGACGCTTTGTGATCAGCAAATCCAATGAGGAAGGCCATGTCACGGGCCCAATTGTTATGGACAAGCGCTTTGGCTTGCCTCAGTCGGTTACCGATCCAAACGGCACATTTGGCGTTCGACAGTATGATGGTTTTGGACGGCTGACTCGTGAAGAGATGAACGAGTCAGGATCGGTCGGAGTAGGTCCCGACAGTCCGTATGCCGATATAGTGTATCTTTCTTGTGATGCTTCTTGTGATTTGTTGCAGGGAGAGACATATATTGTTGGTATGACTCGAAAGGGAATGGCGCCTGTCTTTGCGTACTATGATCGCAATGGTCGTGAGCGTCGCAAGGTCACAAAGGCCATGGATGGTCGCGATACTGTCACTGCAACAGAATATGATGCATTAGGGCGCGTGGTCCGAACTTCGAAACCTTATTTTGCAGACGCTACAGGTATTCAGTGGGTGAATCGTAGCTATGATGCGATTGGCCGTATATCCAGCGAATCGTTGCCGGGCGGACGCACCACAACCTATACGTATAGTGGGAGGGTAGCATCTACTACCAATCCAAGGGCGCAAGTAACGAAGAAAACTTTTGATGCATTAGGACGATTGGTTGCTACTACTGATGCTGCTGGAAAGGTGCAGAGCTTTGCTTATGACGCTTTTGGCAATGTGATCCGTTCGAATGACTCCAAGGGTAACCTGATTATCAATCAGTATGATTTGCTGGGCCGTAAGACAGAACAGCAGGATCCCGATCTCGGTACGTGGACGTATCAATACAATGTACTAGGGCAGTTGGTGCAACAGCAGGATGCAAAAAGCCAGATCACAAATTTTACATATGACAAACTTGGGCGATTACTCACCCGTACGGAGCCTGGCCTTAATAGTGTGTGGACGTGGGATACCGCCTCTAACGGGATTGGAAAGCTCGCCAAGCTGACTGGTGCTAATGGTTTTGAGCGAACTTACAGCTATGATGGTTTTGGCCGCTCGGTATTGGCGTCGACTAAAAAGACCATAGACCCTAATGCTCAAGCGGCTGATCCTGATTTTTTTCATATTGCTACGTTTGATTCAGCAGGGCGTCCCGCATCAATTACGTATCCCACGGGCTTCGGATACGAGAATGTTTACGATGACTACGGCTATCTCAGTGAGGTTCGTCACAAAGATAGCAAGACCCTCTACTGGCGTGCACTGGAGAGAGATGCTGAAGGGCGTGTAACACGTGAGATGCTGGGTAACAATTTGGTCACTGATCGTGCCTATAAAGTTGATACTGGTCATATTGAAACGATTCTGACAGGAGAACTGAGCTCCGGTGTTTTGACGGCTACTGTGCAGAACAACACTTTTGCTTTTGATCAGGTCGGAAACCTGACGAGTCGCAGCAAACTTCATAATCCGGCACAACTGGAGATGATGTCGTACGACAACTTGAATCGCCTGCAGTCTGTTGCCTATACAGACCCTCGACTTGAGGCGTCGACGGCCAGTTTTGACGAAATCGGAAATATTACTAATCGCTCCGATGTAGGGGCTTATACCTACGCGGGGTGTGGTGGTGCGCATCGTGTTTGTGGCATGACTGGATATGTCAATTCGGCGTTTACATATGATGCCAATGGCAATATGACTAGCGGTAATGGTCGTACTGTAACGTGGACCAGCTATAACTACCCTTTGAAGATAACGCAAGGCACTACTACTGAGAGTTTTCTTTATACTCCTGAGCGTGAGCGTGTGCGTCGCACCAGTGTGGTCGGGGGGCAGACAACGACCACATTGTATCTGAGCCCGCGGATTGACTTGGGTGGTACATTCGAGAAAACCTACAAGCCCGGCTCCGTGGTGGAATATACCCACCATGTTTATGCCGGCTCTCAGGTTATTGGAGCGGTTGTAACGAGCACTCCCATCAGTTCTGTGTCTTTGTGGGGCACTGACCTCGCCACAGCTCCAACTTCTATGCAGCCGAACGCCACTGGCGTAACAATGCCTGCTGTCGACCCCGACAGCTTGGTGAGCTGGAGCAATACGCCATCACCTGATGAGGCAGTAGGAGGGCGGCTGCTTTTTGCAACAAAGCCGACGGCTCAAATCAGTCAGCCGCAGTTGGTTGGTCAGCGCAGCTACCTGAATGACAACGTCATATTCCGTGCGGAGCTCACTACAACCGTAAACAGTGGTACGAATGGCCGGTATATCCTGATTGGCCTGCAGAACAACGGAACTGTTTCGGCGGCTAGTAAAACTCAGCGGCAGCACCAGTTACTGCTGCGTGGCTCCTCTGCGTACGTGACGCTGATGGACGGTACAGCAACTGGCACAGGTGGCAGCCTCATCCCTGTTCAGGTCAATCTCAACTATGCGATTGCCGACAACACCACCTATGTAGTCGAGGTTGAATCCACCCCGACCACCAGCGTGCTGTATCTCTACAAGAAAGGAGAAAACCGAGCAAAGGGCGTGCGTCACGCCAAGTCATTGGTTTGGCGCGGAGCCACTAACACGCTGGTCCGCCGACTGGTGGCATCTGCCTATGGAGACTCCACGGAAGATTTGAACGAGACGTATGTCGATAATTTTTCGGAGTCGACTTTTGCGGTGCGTCAGGAGCATTACTTTCATACCGATCACCTTGGCTCTCTGGTGGAAGTGAGTGATTTTGCTGGGGTTTCCAAAGAGTTGCTGAATTACGATGCGTGGGGTAAGCGCCTTTTTCCGTCAGGCGAGTATGATGATGATCCTTACAATTTTTCGTGGTTCAGCCATCTCTCTGCTTCACCGACCACCAGCAATCCGAACCCGACTGGCCTGACGATGCCAAATCCATCACACGGGCTGATCAGTTGGACCGCGTCTCCGGGAGGTCGCCTTGTCTTCACAACATTGCCATTGACCGCGCCAGCGATCAGATCGGTTGTGAGGCAGAAGACCTATCTTGATGGCAATGTGACATATAGAGCTGATGTTATAACCACTAGTAATACAGGGGCGAGTGGTCGCTACTTCCAGATGGATGTGAAGAACAACGGTTTCAGTACCGCCGCCACAAAAACTCGACGTGAAGTCGGGCTGCTATTGCGAGGTTCAAAGGCATATGCGGTCGTGATGGATGGCTCGGTCACGGATGGCGGTGGAAATCTTGCTTCGTCTCAAATCGACTTAAATTTCACTGTTGCCAACAATGCGCAGTATACAGTCGAGATTGAAACAACTCCTACGCTGGGGGCGGTTTATATTTATGCATTGGGCCAGTCGCGAGCACAAGGTGCACGACGCGTGGTCGCACTGGATTGGAAGGGAGCGAGCGGGACATTGGTCCGGCAGATGTCAATGTCGACTTATGGCGCCCCAACGGAAACCAGCAATATAACGTATGTGGATGACATCTATGAGTGGAGTACAACGCGAGCGGGCTCACTAAAAGGCTTGAACAGTCGTCATGGCTTTACGCTGCATGAGCATCTGGATAACGTCGGTCTTGTGCACATGAATGGCCGTGTCTATGACCCGTTGATGGGGCGCTTCCTAAGCCCCGATCCGCATGTGTTCTATCCGCATAACATGCAGGACTTCAACCGTTACAGCTATGTGCATAACAATCCCCTAAGACTTCCCCCGTCAACACCTGAATCATGATTTTCAAGCCCGGCATCGCCGGGCTTTGTTTTTCCTGAATATTTCTCCATCGCTTGCGTGTTGTCCACGGCACGAGGCCGTCTTTCAAGACGACAGGGCCTCGTGCGGTGGGCAACACCCACTGCATTATTTCATCAACCTTTTTCGTCACGCCGATTTCTGCTTGAGCTTCAATCAACAATGCCAGACTGCATTTCCCTAAACGGTCTTGTTGTGCTCAATATATTGCTGAGCACGGACCACTGTATAAACCGCACTCGGGGGCCTCATTCGTTCAGCGGTGATGCCCGTGCGATGAGGATCAGTCAACACACGTGATGGCAACCAACTTGTTAGTCAGGCTCTCCCCGAGTCGGTCTGACCCGTTGAATACACTCTCGCTCTTGGCGTGGACGTTGTGCTGCTCTTTGTTGCTGTTGCTCTTTTAATTCCGGTTCACTTCACGCGCGCGGCACCATCGGATGTTTGAGCCAGGCCTCGGGATCGTAAACCTCTCCTCGTGCCAGCATCGCCCACACCTGACGCGCATGCTTGTTCGCTATCGCCACCAGCACTTTGCCGTAACACATCCGGCTGGCCAGTTGCACAATCCAGAGTTGCTCGGCGGTGGCTTTCTCCGCAGGCGTCACCTTCGCCCGCTGCACGGAACTCCGTGCGCCTTGTATCAGCAAGGTGCGCAGGTAGCGGTCGCCACGACAACTGATGTGCCCGAGGCTCACTTTGCCACCACTGCCGAACTGTGTCGGCGTCAGACCCATCCACGCGGCAAACTGGCGACCGTTCTTGAACTCGGCGGCATTGCCGACCGAGGCGACTACCGCATCCGCGGTCACGGGCCCGATGCCGGTCAGTTCGCGCAGCCTTGCACAGCGTTCATCGGCCTTGGCTTGAGCGTCGATCTGCGCATCGCACTCGGCCATCCCGGCTTCGATGGCGGCGAGGTGCTCCTGCTGCAAGCGAATCAAGCGCATTAGCGACGCGGGCAGCTTCTCCGAATCCAGATCGGCCAAGGCGCGCTTGAGCGCTGCCACCGATGGTGCGGGCACTACGCCGAACTCGGCGAGCAAACCACGAACGCGATTACGCAGGGCCAGCGCATCTTTTTTGTAGCCTTCGCGCACGCGGTGCCAGCACAGGCGCACCTGTTGCGCTTCGCTCTTCACGGACACGAAGCGCATGTTGCCCTGACGCGCCGCTGTGGCGATGGCTTCGGCATCCTGACGGTCGTTCTTCACCAGGGCATTCTTGCGAAAGGGCTTTACGAATTGCGCGGCCATCAGGCGCGGCACTAGGCCATACGCCTCGCACTGACGGCCCCAGTAATGCGCGCTGCTGCAGGCTTCCATCGCAACCACCGTGCCGGCGGGCTGCGATGCAATCCATGTATGAAAGCCGTCGCGCTTGAGCTCGCGGCGCGCTAACACCCGTCCGCTTTTATCCATGTCGCAGAGGGCAAACACCTGCTTTGCGAGATCCACACCGACCGTTATAGACTCCATGGTGACTTCCCTCTCTCGTTTGATTGAATACCGCACCTCAATCATGGCACTCAGATGCCGATGCGGCTCCGCCGCTTGAGAGGGGGAAGTCTTTTTACTCGTTGAGCTATACGGATCCGAGTGGATTTTCGACTTTACCACCACCGTTATCAGATGACGCTTTGAGCGGTCATTCTGTTGGTGGTGGTCAGGGCGGCAGTGGTGGCGGAAGCGGAGGCTATGTCCCCGGTCCGATACAGCCGAATCCATGGAGTGGCTATCCTGGGTGGAGTAATAATGGCGGGAGCAACGTAACCGTTACACCCATTAGTGGTGGTAGCCCAACTGGTGGCGGTGCTACGGTTACTCCTGCCCTCGCTCCCTCGCAGCCGTTGGTGGGGGACTATGTGGTCTATCAAAATTCCTATGGCGACTATGGTAATTCCCTGCAAATGGTACGTCGTGGCTACGATGGTGGTTTTGAATTTGGCTTTGATAATGGATTTATTCGGGACGTTGCTCAATCTCACCCGTTTGAAGTAACTGCAATGAACTCTTATATGTCATTCATTGGTGACACATACACTAATGCATCGGATGCATCCATGAGTCACTATGCATTTGAAGAGGCTGCATATAGAGGGTTTGATATGTATGCGAGAGTTCAGGCAGGTTGGTTTGTTAATGGGGAGGCAATTGGGGGGTTTCTTGGTACTTTCAGTCTGGTGCCTTCGCCAAAAGTGCAATTTGCTCTCGATGTTAAGGACGCAATAAATACTTGGGGGCGCGCTAGTGTTCTTGCGGATGCTGTGCGGGTTTCTGCGTATGGGCCTAGTGTATTTAATGAAAATCTATGGGTGGAAATGGGCATGGGTCAGTATCACTCATATTCCATTCCGCTTTTGAAAAATATTCAAAATCAAATTAATATTTTTTTTGGAAATTATTGAGGTGGTCATATGAGGGCTATTTTTGGGAGTTTCATGGCTTTATTTTTTTGCGCAGTCCTTTCTGCTTGTAATGCCGCAAATTTGACTGACGATTCGACGAATGCGCTTCCTATTGTG
>JAUXNL010000167.1 GCA_030684415.1 Moraxellaceae bacterium
GTGCCTGAATCCGGGCGGTGGTCAATTCGGAATCCGCCCCCTCACCCTGGCCCTCTCCCCAAGAGGGAGAGGGGATGACGGTGGTTGATTCGGAATCTGTCCCTCACCCCAGCCCTCTCCCGGGGGGAGAGGGGGCAACAGCGTCGTACCACCGAAGGGTGGCGACGTACTCCAGCGAAGGAGGCACAGCACCCGTGTCGTACGCCAGAGGAGGGGGCGAAGCGCTGACGCCTGCGTGAGCAGGCGGCGCTTATTCGCTCTCGGGGAGACGGAAGAAATACTGCCGGTAGTAGCGCAACTCCGCGATGGAGTCGCGGATGTCATCCAGCGCCTGATGCGAGCTCTGCTTGGTGAAGTTGCCCATCAGGTCGGGATACCAGCGCCGGGCCAACTCCTTCACCGTGCTCACGTCCAGGTTGCGGTAATGAAAGAAGGCTTCCAGCTTGGGCATGGTGCGGTAAAGGAAGCGGCGGTCCTGGCAGATCGAGTTGCCGCACATGGGCGACTTGCGCGGGTCCACAAAACGGCTGAGGAATTCGATGGTCTGAGCCTCGGCTTCGGCCTCGTCGATCTTGCTGCGGCGCACGCGCTCGACCAGGCCAGAGTTACCGTGCTGGCGCGTGTTCCACTCGTCCATCGCATTCAGCACGATGTCTTTCTGGTGGATGGCGAAGACCGGGCCTTCGGCGAGCAAGTTGAGATTGGCGTCGGTGACGATGGTGGCCATTTCGATGATGCGGTCGTTGTCGGGGTCGAGGCCGGTCATTTCCAGATCGATCCAGACGAGGTTGCCTTCTTTGTTGCTGCTCATTCACCTGCTCCAGTGGCACAATCGCGCGATGTGGCCGGCATCATAGCAGAGGCTTCTGTGCCCTCTGGCCTGTCTTTTTCCCGCTCCACTCTTGAATCGAGCCCCGCTTGAGCAAACGCAAACTGACCCGCCAGCAAACCCATCGCGTGCAGCGCATCCAGGACGAGCGTCTGGACCGTGCGCGCCGGCGTGAGGAGGCGGCAACGGCGCTGCTCGACAGCGGCGAGCTGGCCGCCGAGGAAGAGGGGCTGGTGATTGCCCATTACGGCACCCAGCTCGATATCGAGGCCTTGGCGGGTGAGCGCGCGGGGCAGGTGTTCCGTTGTCATCTGCGCGCCAATCTCGAGCATCTGGTCACCGGCGATCGCGTGGTCTGGCAGGCGGCGCTCAAGCGTGAGGAGGGGCGCGAAGCCATCGGCGTGGTGACGGCCTTGCAAACGCGCCAGAGCCTGCTGGTGCGCCCCGACCCCTACGGCAAGCTGAAGCCAGTGGCGGCCAATATCGACCGCATCCTGCTGGTGATTTCGCCGTTTCCGGAGCCGTCGGCGCTGCTGGTCGACCGTTATCTGGTGGCCTGCACGCTGACCGGCATTCGCCCCATCATCCTGCTCAACAAAGCCGATCTGGTGACGCCGGAGCTGGCGCCGGTCATGGAGGCGCTGCTCGCCCCCTATGCGGCGATTGGCTATGAAGTGCGCCGGGTCAGCGCCGCGGATGGCGACCTGGCCGATCTGGCGGCGCTGATCGGCCGGCAGACAGTCGTGTTTGTCGGGCAGTCCGGGGTTGGCAAGTCCTCACTCATCAATGTGCTGCTGCCGGATGCCGGCCAGCGCGTCAGTGACATTTCCACCGGATCGAAGCTGGGTCAGCACACCACCACAACGGCGCGGCTCTTTCATTTGCCGGGCGGTGGTGAGCTGATCGACTCGCCCGGCATCCGCGAATTCGGCCTGTGGCATATAGATGAGGGTCAGTTGCTCGACGGTTTTGTGGAGTTCGCGCCGTTCCTGGGCGGTTGCCGTTTCCGCAACTGCGCCCATCGTCAGGAGCCGGGCTGCGCCCTGCGCCTGGCGGTGGACGAGGGCAAGATTGATGCGGGGCGTTTCGAGCGCTTCCAGCAGTTGCGCGGGGCGTTGGAACGACCACAGGCCTGAGGCGCTCTGCGCCCCGCCTTTGTGGAGGGGGCGTCAGCCGCATGCTGGAAAGCGTTGACCATGCCTCGGCAAGGCTGTCCTGAGTCAGTCCTGCCGGGATTTACCTGCGTCATCGAAGGACTCATGACGAGCGGATTTTTCAGCAAGCCTTTGCGACTGGAAGGCGCTGAGCCCGCTTCGCCGTGCAGAGAGTGCGCGGTGGCGATGGAAATGAGCTTGCTCAGGCCGCCCTCAGCGTCACCCTTCACAAATCCGTCGCTGCGCCACGGGATAATTGTGTTATATTATAACAAATCATCCTGTGCCGGTTCCGCTTGCTCATGATCCTCTCTCGCCTTCCTGCCATCTTCCCTCCCTTGCGGGCGGCGACAGGTCGTGGCCGGGCGGCGAGTGGCCATCCGCTGCGTTCGCACTGTCTGTTGTTGGTCTTGCTGCTGCTCGCGCTGCCGCTCCAGCATTCCTTGCATGTGCTCAGTCATGCGCCACACAGCGTGGCGCTCCACGACGCTGTGGCGGCCTCTGCTGAAGGGGCCTCTGCTGTGGCGGCCGGGCAGGAGGCGATGCTCGGCGCTGGCGCTATGGCCGGGCCTGCTGCCGGGTATGGCGCTGAGGAGGGTTTTCCGCCCGGCGCTGCACTTGGTTTTGAACAGGGCGCTGAAAATGGCGCCCCTGGACATGGCGCTGAACGCAGCCCTGAGCATGGCTCTGGCCTCCTGCATCAGTGCGACCAGTGCAGCGGCGGGCCATTGGCGCCGGGCGCCGCGTTCAACTTGGCGGCGGCGCAGCCGCTGTCGTCTCCACCAGCTTTGGTGGGTCACTCGCTTCTGGATCGCCGTACGACGGCGGTCTACCGCTCTCGGGCACCGCCACGCAGTTGACGGCAATTGCCGTTGTCTTTGCTGCTGGCGGCGCTGCTCCGTGTCCTGTGTGTCGGGACGGGCATCGCCACGCTGTTCCGCGATTTCCGACCGAGAATGATTCATGTTTGCTGCTCATTTCAGCCTGGCGCCCTGTCGCCGGCTGGCAACGCCGCTGCATCCGCTGCGCAAGCTGATGGCCGCCGCGCTGCCCCTCACGTTCCTGCTGACGGCGCTACCGGCAAGCGCACTGACTGAGGCAAGACTTTCTGCAACACGAGCGCCTGCAACAGGACAGCCTGAAAAGGCGCTGCCCGTAAAGTCGCCCGTAAAAGCATTGCCCGAAACAGTGCTCGCTGATGCCACAGACGCTTCCGCCGTCATGCCGGCTGCTGCCTCCGGCGCAAGCCCAGTCGCTGGTACTGCATCAGCGCCAGCCACAACTTCTTCAGCCACAAGTTCAACCGGCAGCCTGGCCACAAGCCCAGCCGCCGCCGAGGATGACGGCACCGTGCTCGAGGCCGTCACTGTTTATGCGTTGCCACTGGGAGGCGATGCGGCGCTGCAGTCGGCCCCTTACAGCGTGATCGATGGCGAGGCGGTGCTGCAGCGCGGCGCCACCTCGCTCGGCAGCAGCCTCGACGGGCTGCCCGGTGTCCACGCTGACACCTTTGGCACGGGCGCCAGCCGTCCGGTCATACGTGGCCAGTCGGCACCGCGCGTGAGCGTGCTGTCGGACGGCTCGGCGCTGTTTGATGCTTCCGGTATTTCGCCTGACCACGCCATCAGCACGGACCCGTTGCTGATACGGCGAGTGGAAGTGCTGCGCGGCCCGTCCACCTTGCTGTACGGCGGCGGTGCCATCGGTGGCGTGGTGAATGTGCTCGACGGACGCATACCGACCGCATTGCCGGAAAAGCGCGTGCAGGGCTTTGTCGCCTTGCGCGGTAATACCGTGGCCCATGAAAAAGCCGGCATAGTGAGCCTGGATGCACAGTTGGCGGGTGGCCTTGTGCTGCATGCCGAGCAGGCATTGCGGGAGGCGGATGATTACGCCATCGACGGCTTTACGGTGCCGCGCGTCAACGGCTCGCGCAGCGAAGGCAGCACCGGCAGCGCCGGCCTCTCGTGGGTGGGCGAGAGCGGTTATCTCGGTCTGGCGTACACGGTGCAGGACGATGAATACGGCCTGCCCGGCCACAGCCACGATTACGAAGACTGTTCGCTCAGCGGCATGGTGCTGAGCTGCGGCCCCGGTCATGCACATGCCGAAGGCGACGTGCCGTATGTGGATTTGCGCAGCCGGCGTCTGGATGTGCGCGGCGAATACCGTGAGCCGCTGCCCGGCCTCGAGAAAATCAGTCTGCGCTTTAACCAGACACGCTACGAGCATGACGAAATCGAGGACGGCGCCATCGGCACCACTTTCCTTAATTACGGCTATGAAACCCGCATTGAAGCCACGCACCAGCCGCTGGCTGGCTGGCACGGTGTCATCGGTGTGCAATACAACGATGCCGAGTTCAATGCGCGCGGAGCCGAAAGCTTCATTCCCAAAACCACCAGCCGCAACGTGGCGGTGTTTGCCTTCGAGCGCCGCGAATTTGCCGACATCTGGCAACTGGAGTTGGGCGCGCGTCATGAAAGCCAGTCGCTGTCGCCGGTGAATGATGCACAAGGTCGTCCGGCGAGCCGCGAGCAGGCGACGTCGCTCTCATCCGCCGTGATCTGGACGTTTGTGCCGGACTACAACGTGTCGTTGTCGCTGGCGCATTCCGAGCGTCTGCCGCAAGCGCAGGAGCTTTATGCCAACGGCGTGCACCTGGCCACCAACACTTACGAGTGCGGTTTGCTGGCCTGTCCGTCATTGGGCGCTGCCGCCACGGTGCGGCCCGAAGCGTCGCTCAATGTCGGGCTCAACCTGCGCAAGATTGCCGGCGCTTTCACCTTCGATCTGGGCGCCTATCACAACCGCATCAATGACTATCTATATGCGCGCACGCTCGATCGCATCGACGATTTCCGGCTGATCCGCTACAGCCAGGTCGATGCCGAGTTCACCGGTGCGGAAGGCCGTGCCGACTACCACTTGCCGGCAGGCTGGTCGGTGGGCGTGAGCGGCGACATCGTGCGTGCCACGCAGCGCGCCAGTGGCGATCCGCTGCCACGCATTTCACCGGCCCGCGCCGGCGTCACGCTCGGCAAGGAGTGGCTGGCGGTCACGGGCGACGTTGAAGTGCAGCATGTGCTCGCGCAAGACCGTATTTCTGCCGACGAGCAACGCACACCGGGGCACACGCTGCTGAATGCGTCGCTCAACTGGCAAGTGCAGAGCGTCGACGGTCTCACCTTGTTCCTGCAAGGCCGCAACCTGCTCGCTGAAACTGTCTGGAATCACACGTCTTTTCTGGCCAACCGCATTCCCGAACCGGGCCGCAACCTGATTGCCGGCCTGCGCATCGCTTTCTGAGGAAATCATCATGTTCAATCATTCACTGCTTCGTGCTTTATCCGCTCCTCTGCTGGCGGCGCTGCTGCTCACCGGCTGTAACAACGACACCGGCAGCAACGAATTGCCCGGTGGCGGCCACGATCATGACCACGAGCCCAGCGTCAGCGTGAAGAAGATCGGCACGCCGCTGCGCGTGACGCAGGTCGACGGACATCACGATGTGACGCAGCTCGCTGCGTTTGCCACCGGCAACAAAGTGCTCTATCTCATCACGCCCGAGCGCAATCTTTACGAAGTGTTCGACTGGGCGAATGGTGACGCCACCGCCACGCGCAAGCAGCACGGTTTCGATGGCCATGGCGAGCATTTCCTGGTGCTCGACACCAACGGCATGCTGCACATCATCGAAACCGGCACAACCGCTGCCGACTGGACGTACAAGGCCGGTGTGCAGGTGGTGTCGGCCGCCAGCATCAGCGCCGGCGCAAAGTTCACGGTAAGCGCGGTGGAAGACAAAGTCTTCATTACGGATCCCGATCCGGCCTATGCCGCGGATACCGGCAAAATACAGGTGGTCGATCTGGATGCCGGCAGCCTGCTGACGGCGATTGATCTCGACTTCACGCCCTCGTCGGCCGGCATCGCCTGGACGGGCGTGGCCGGTGAGCATGATCACACCGTCGCCGCCGCTGCCGTGCCGCCTGCCGCTCACGACGACCATCCGGGCCGTCTGGTGCTGGCCAGCAGTACCCGTGCCTATGTTTACGATCTGGAAGAAGAAGACATGGCGGGCGACTTTGCGCTCGATCATGCCCCCGCCGCGCTGTACGCCAGCCCCGGCTACCGCTACGCCCTGATTACCCAGCGCCCGGCGGCCGCTGCGCATCAGGTGCAGTTCATCGACAGCGGCCTCTATGCCCACGACGACCATGTTCATGAGGATGCGCCGACACTGCTCGCCTTCAAGCTGTTCGGCACCACGCCAGCACATTACCGCCGCGTCGACGGGCTGGGTGCATTGTTCTTTGATGGCGGCAGCGGCCCGCGCTTCGTGCTCTTTGACGACGCCAGCCTGGCGGCCGGCCGCGTGATCGCCAGCGAAAACGCGCTGGCGGCCCATCATGGGGTGGCCGAGCCGCGGGGCGAAGTCGTTCTGGTCAGCAAGCCAGACACCAGCGGCATTCTCGTCTATCACCGGCACGATGATCACTTCCACGAAGAAGGCACGGTGGATGAGGCCTGCACCGGGCTGCATGGCGCCGGCTCCAATGCCCTGTGGTCCGGCTTCGGCTGCAGCGATGGTGTGCTGGTGCTGGGTGTCGAGGACGATCACGACCACTGATGGCGTCAGTGCGAGCCTCGGGGAGCCGGTCATGCCGGCTCCCCGTTTCTTTATGCCCTGACCGTACCGTCCGGGTGGGCAAGAGCGGGCCCTGACAGCTTGCTGAAAAATGCTTTTCAGCAAGCTGTTTCCCGGGCAAGGATGGCCGGGTCACGATCTAAGTGATTGATTCAGCGTGGAGCGATTACGGACATGTGCCTACATTGCGGGCTGAAAAAGCCCGGATGGGCGTTTTTCAGCAAGCGGCTAAGGATCGTTCGTACAGACTGACGCGACTGCTGCGTCCGGGGGCGTCCGGGGTATACTGCCGGCCCGTTTTCACTCAAGACCCCAGCTTTCCATGGACCGTTTCCTCGAGTTTGTTGTTAACCATTACCTCCTGTTCGGCACGCTGGTCGCGTTGGTGGCCGCGTATATCGCGACCGAGATGTCGCGTGGCGGCGAGAGCGTCAGCCCGCAGGGCCTTTCCGTGCTGACCAATCGCGAGAATGCCCGCGTCATCGACGTGCGCGATGTTGCCGAGTTCAAGGCCGGCCACATTACCGGCAGCGAAAATATTCCCTACAGCCGTATTACTGAGCGCCTCGACGAGTTGAAAAAAGAGCTTGAGCGCCCCATCGTGATTGTTTGCAACCTGGGACAGGTGGCCGGCACCGTCGGCCGCCAGCTCAAGACCGCGGGGATGACCCGCGTCTACAAGCTCGAAGGCGGCATCAGCAACTGGAAGTCCCAGTCACTCCCGCTGGTCAAGAAATAGTCTGCACGCTGCTCGAGGTTTTTATGGCTGACATCGTCATGTACACCACGCCCGTTTGCCCGTACTGCGTGCGGGCCAAGCATCTGCTCAAGCAGAAGGGTGTTACGTGGACAGAAGTCGATGTGAGCCGTGATGCCGAGGCGCGCATGGCGCTGATGGCGCGCACAAAGCAGCGCACCGTGCCGCAGATTTTTATCAACGACCAGCATGTCGGCGGCAGTGATGATCTTTATGCCCTTGAGCGGGCGGGCAAGCTCGACGCCCTGCTTGCCGGCTAAGCCTGTCTTCAACCTTACTTCACCCCTCCAAGGACACTCTCATGTCGGAACAACTGTCGGAACAACAAGAAGCCGCCCAGTCACAGGGCCAGTTTGCCCTTCAGCGTATTTACGTGAAGGACCTGTCCTTCGAGGCGCCCAACGCACCGCAGGTGTTTTTGGGCGAATGGAAGCCGGACGTGAACGTCGATCTGTCCACGCAAACGCGCAAGCTCGACGACGGCAAGAACTATGAAGTGGTGCTGGGCCTGACCGTGACGGTGAAGAACGGCGGCAACACGGCGTTTGTGGTGGAAGTGAAGCAGGCCGGTATTTTCATGATTGATGGGGTGCCGGATGCGCAGTTGGGGCAGATTCTCGGCGCGTACTGCCCGAATGTGCTCTTCCCCTTCGCCCGCGAAACCGTTTCCGATGTGGTGACGCGTGGCAGCTTCCCGCAGTTACTGCTGGCTCCGGTGAATTTCGATGCGGTGTTTGCCGAAGCGCAGCGCCAGCGGCAAGCGCAGCAGCCGGTGGCAGCGCCACTGCAGTAAACGAATGAATCAGGCGGCCATGGCCGCCTGATTCATTTCCGGCGCCTGTCTGCAAAGCGGCATGCCGATGGATTGAGATGCCGGTGTTGGATTGTGCGCCGGGCAGTGACGCCGGATGACAGAGAAGGAGGGAGCGGCATGATGATGGCAAAACACTCCATGTGGGTGCTGGTGGCGGCGATAAGCGCAGCGGCGCCCGCTCATGCCGAGCTTTATAAATGGACCGATGAAAATGGCCGCGTTCATTACAGTGATCGTAAGCCCGGCAATGCGCCGGCCGTACAGACGCTGAAAACACGCCCCTCAGTACCACGAGCCGCTGCCGCAGAGGCCGACACCGAATCCGCCGCGCCAGCAGAAGACATTGTCGCCCGGCAAAAACGGATGGCCGACATCATGCGAGACGAGCGTGAAGCTCGCGAGCGTGAGCAAAAAGCCGCTGCTCAAAAAAAGCAGGAGCTTCAGCGTCGCTGTCTCAGTCTGCGCGACGAGTTGCGGCGTAGTGAGGGTGCCCGGATTTACCAACTGGATGCCAAAGGTGAGCGCGTGTTCATGCCGGATGCCGAGCGCGATGCCTATGTGCAGAAAATGCAGAGCACATTGCGTGAGCACTGCTCGTCATGAATGAGGCTTCTGTCGTGAACCAGGCGCCTGTTGCAAAGGAGATGCTTACGCCATTGCCGCAAGTGGTGCTGCTGGATCGTGCCAGCCTCAATCCCGCCGATCTGGATTTTTCGGCGCTGCAAGCACTGCCAGTGAAGCTGACGATGTACGACCACACCGCGCCAGCAGAAACCGCCGCACGACTCGCAGCTGCCAACATCGCCATCTGCAACAAGGTCGTCATTGATGCCGCCGTGATGGCGGCCTGCCCAGGGTTGCGCGCGATTGCGGTGACGGCCACCGGCCTTAACAACATTGATTTAGCGGCAGCAAACGCACGCGGCATTACCGTGATGAATGTCAGTGGCTACGGCACCCGTGCGGTGGCCCAGCACACCTTCGCATTGCTGCTGGCGCTGACCAACCAGATACAGGCCTATGCGCGCGACGCCGTGAACGGGCGCTGGTCGCAAAGCCCTACGTTTTGTCTGTCGGATCATCCGGTGCGCGATCTGGATGGCGCCACGCTCGGAGTGATCGGTTACGGAGCACTGGGGCGCGAAGTCGCCGCGCTGGCGACAGCGTTCGGCATGACAGTGCTGGTGGCCGAAGGTGAAGGCGGCGCACAGCCCGGGCGTTTGCCGCTCGATGAGGTGCTGGCGCGCGCCGACATCGTCACACTGCATACCTTGCTCACTCCGCGCACGGAAAAATTCATCAACGCTGAGCGATTGGCGCAAATGAAGCCCGGCGCGCTGCTGGTGAACACGGCGCGTGGCGGACTGGTTGATGAAGCGGCATTGCTGGCCGCGCTGCAGAGCGGACATCTGGGCGGCGCGGCACTGGATGTAGTGTCGGTAGAGCCGCCACCGGCGGATCACCCTCTGCTGACAGCAGGCTTGCCCAATCTGCTCATTACCCCGCACTGTGCATGGGTCAGTCGTGGCGCGCGCCAGCGTCTGCTGGATGGCACGGTCGACAATCTCCGGAACTTCCTGGCGGCCGCGCCGGCCGGTTAGCACAGCGCGCCGCCTGTCTCAAGGCTGGCAATGCTGTCGCCAAGTCCGGACAATCCCACTGACAAACCCTGAAGGGTGTTCTATACATTGCCCCGTCACTCCGGCAGCCCCTGCCGCGATGCACGGGACGCTGTCTTGTATGGGGGAGCCACCATGGCCAATGATGATTACGATGGTTTTGAAGATCCTGTAGAGGCAGACGACGATACCGAAGAGGAATCGCCTGTTGATGCAGAAGAAGGGCCGGCGGTAGAAGCGGCAGACGAAGCCGGTGCGCCAGCGCCGCGCAATGCTGATCTTGAAGACGCCGAAACACTCACGGTGTCGAGCAAGGAGGCCTTGCGCCGCCAGCTTGAAGAAGAAATGGAGCGCTTTTTGGCGCGCGGTGGCCGCATTCAGGAAATTCCGCCGGATGTCACCACTGATCCTCCACAAAAGCCGGTGAGCAATTACGGCTCCAAGCCCATCTGAGCCGACTGTGCGTACAGACAGCGGGGCTTGGTGTTGCTCATGAGGCGGGCCCTGATGTTGATCAGGATGCTGGTCAAGATGTTTACAGCCCCGGCATGTCCGGGG
>JAUXNL010000170.1 GCA_030684415.1 Moraxellaceae bacterium
GCCCGCTTTCTCCCTCTCCTTAGCTTGCGGGGAGAGGGTCGGGGTGAGGGGTTGGCCACCAGCCCACTCGCTCCAACCCCGTCCCCCATGGTGGGGGACGGGGAGCAATGCCCGGAGTTACCACCCATGTCCCTCGCGCCAGAAATCCTTGCCCGCCTGACTGCCATCGTGGGCGACGCCCGCGTGAAGACCGATGCCGACAGCCTGAAAACCTGGGGCTGTGACTGGACGAAGATCTACACCCCGGCGCCCACCGCCATCGTTTTTCCGTCGACCATCGAGCAGGTGCGCGACATCGTTTTGCTGGCCAACGAAGCCAAGCTTGCGCTGGTGCCCTCGGGCGGCCGTACCGGGCTGTCGGCTGGTGCCGTCGCGGCCAGTGGCGAGGTGGTGGTCAGCTTCGACTACATGAACAAGATTCTGGAGTTTGTGCCCGAAGACCGCATGGTGCGCATTCAGGCTGGCGTGGTCACCGAGCAGTTGCAGAACTTTGCGGACGACAACGACCTCTACTACCCGGTGGACTTTGCCAGCGCCGGCTCCTCGCAATTGGGCGGCAACATCGGCACCAACGCGGGTGGCATCAAGGTCATCAAGTACGGCATGACGCGCAACTGGGTGCTGGGCCTGAAGGTGGTCACCGGTCGCGGCGACATTCTCGAACTCAACAAAGACATGGTGAAGAACGCCACCGGCTACGACTTCCGCCACCTGTTCATCGGCGCGGAAGGCACGCTGGGCTTTGTGGTGGAAGCCACCATGAAGCTGGAGCGCAAGCCGCGCGATTTGCGCGTGCTGGTGCTGGGCACGCCGGACTTCGCCTCCGTGATGCATGTGCTGGCGACCTTCCAGAAGAGGCTCGACCTTACGGCTTTCGAGTTTTTCTCGGAGCTGTCGACGCAAATCGTGACCGAGCACCAGGGCATTCCGCGACCGTTTGAAACACAGGCGCCGTTTTATGCGCTGCTGGAATTCGAGGCGCTCTCGGAAGCGATGGCCGATGATGCCATGGCGCTGTTCGAGCAGTGCGTGGAGCAGGGCTGGGTGCTCGATGGCGTGATGAGCCAGAACGAAACCCAAGCGAAAAACCTGTGGCGCCTGCGCGAAGATATTTCCGAAACCATTGCGCGCTACACGCCGTATAAGAACGATATTTCCGTGATCATCCAGCGTGTGCCGGCCTTCATTGCCGACATTGACGCGATTGTCAGCGCGCAGTACCCGGATTTCCGTGTGGTGTGGTTTGGCCACATTGGCGATGGCAACCTGCACCTGAACATCCTCAAGCCTGATGCCTTGCCGAAAGAAGATTTTTTTGCCAAGTGCAAGAGGGTGAACACGCAGGTGTTCGAAACCGTGCAGAAGTACGGCGGCTCGGTGTCGGCCGAGCATGGCGTGGGCATGACCAAAAAGCCTTATATCGGCTACACGCGCAGCGAAGCGGAAATCGCCTACATGAAAGCCGTGAAGCAAGTGTTCGACCCGAACAACGTGATGAACCCCGGCAAACTGATCGACCTGTAATGGCTTGCTGAAAAGCGCCTATGACGGGCTTTTTGAGCTCGCGACTCCGGCACATGTCCGGAATCGCTCCACGCTGACTCAATCACGCAAGCATGATTGAGTCGCTAAGGCGTCCCTTCTCCCTCCGGGAGAAGGTGCCCAACGGGCGGATGAGGGCCCGTGCCCGCACCGCCCGCTGAAGTGCGACCCAGCGAGGAGCATCCCGCCTCGGCAAAACAACTGAAGGAAATGGCCATGCCCCAAGGTGCAATCTGGTTTCCGTTGGCCGCGCTGTTGGTGACGGTGGCGCTCATTCTCGTCAAGCGCAAAAAGCCAGCGAACGGCGATAATGAAAATGACGTCAAGAAAAATAACGAGGACAAAAAATAATGACAACCAAACGCGTCGAGTTCTTTTTTGATGTGGTAAGCCCGTACAGCTATATCGCTGCCGTTCAAGTGGCGCGCTCGCCCTTGCTGGCGAATGCCGAATGGCGTCCCTTCTTTCTCGGAGGTGTGTTCAAGGCCACTGGCAATCAGGCGCCGATGCATGTGCCCGCCAAAGCGCAATACATGGTGAAAGATCTGGCGCGTCTGTTTGCCTATTACGATGCGCGCTTCCAGTTTCCGGCTGTGTTCCCTACCAATTCGATCACGGCCATGCGTGCACTGACGGCTGCACCGGCCGATCAGGTAAAGGACTTGGCATTGAAGTTGTTTGATGCTTATTGGGGTCTTGGTCGAAATATTGGTGATGCGGCTGTATTGGCTGAGTTGCTGCCCGCCGAGTTGCTGGCCGCTGCTGCTGACGAAGCCGTGAAAGAAAAACTGAAAACGAATACCGATGCGGCCGTCAGCCGTGGCGCGTTTGGTGCGCCAAGCCTGTTTGTCGATGATGAGCTGTATTTTGGCGAAGACCGCGTGTTCCTGATCGAGCATGCTCTGAAGAAATGACCGTAAGTGCGAATTCATTCGCCGCTGTGTGCGGATGAATCCGCACCTACAGGTTGTGTCAGGAGTGGTGTGGGAGTTGAAGCCTGTCCCTCACCCCAGCCCTCTCC